>DASPHQ010000001.1:0-7820 GCA_035629595.1 Urbifossiella sp.
CAAGGGCGGCCAGCACGACGACCGCGTCACCGGCAACCTGGTCGCCTTCGCCGTCGAACACCCGGAAACGAGACCGGCGAAGGAGGATAACTACCCGGATCCCGATCGTCATTTACATCTTGTGGTCTTCAACGTCACAAAAGACCCCGTCGAGGGCGAGTGGAAGGCCGTCAAGTTCCGCCCCATCATGGACCTTCGGAAGTATTTTGACCGCCGCTTCGATCTCCGCCTCTCAACCAAGCTGACCGACCTCGGCTACTCCATCGAGACCAAGTACAAGCCCGAGAAGGAAGGCGGCAAGCGATACTTCTCCTGGGACATCCGGGACATGCCCGACTCGGTGGTGAAGAAGTTCTCTCGCCGCGCCGGTGAGGTGGAGAAGCTCGCGGCCGAACTCGGCGTGGGCAGTGCAATGGGCAAGGACAAGCTCGGCGCCACCTCCCGCCAGTTCAAACGAAAAGATCTAACCCTCAGTGACTACCGCGCCTACTGGGACAGCCGTGTCACCCCCGACGAAGCCCGACAGGTCGCCGAGGTTATCAAGGGTGCCATGGAAGGCACGAATGCCCTCCCCGAGAACACCGCCGACAAGGGCGTGAAGTACGCGATCGACCACCACTTCGAGCGAACCTCGGTGATGGGCTGGCACGACCTGGCGATCACGGCGATGGAGCGGTGCATGGGCGGGGCGACGCCCGAGGAGATCGAGCCCGAGGCGAAGCGGCAGGGTGCCCTGTTCAAGGACGGGCAGGTCACGACGAAGGCGGTGCTGGCAGAGGAGAGCCGCATCATCGACTTCGCCCCGGAGGGGAAGGGGACGATGCGGCCTTTGCGTGTGGCAGCTAACCAGCCCGACCTTGCCACATCCACCGCGCTCAGTCAACAAAAAGGCCACTCCGACGAATCGAAGCGGCCTCCGCACAATGTTTTCGAGGACCTTGTGTTCAAGGATACTGCCACACTCTCCCCCGAACAGCAAGCGCTCGTTTCGCACGTCCTCACCTCCACCGACCGCCTCGTCCTCGTGGTAGGCGACGCTGGCACTGGCAAGACGAAGTCCGTCCGCGCCGCCTTCGACGCGATCCACTGCCCGGTCGAGATGCTTGCCCCCTCTTCCGATGCCAGCCGTGGCGTCCTTCGCTCCGAGGGCTTCAGCAAAGCCGACACCGTCGCCTCCTTCCTCCTCAGCCCGCAGCGGCAAATGGCAGTGAAGGGTGGCGTCATCTGGGTGGACGAGGCAGGGCTTCTCCCGATCCGCGACCTCTCACGCCTGACCGACGTCGCCAGGCAGCAGAACGCCCGGATCATCCTCCAGGGCGACCCAAAGCAGCACCGCTCCGTCGTCCGCCACGGCAACATGATGAACGTCCTGCAGGAGTACGCCGGCCTCCCCGTGGGTCGGCTCACCGAGATCTGGCGTCAGAGGAACAAGGGCTACAAGGCCGTCGTCGCCGACATCGCGGCAGGCAAGCGGGAGAAGGCCTTCGACCAGCTCGCCAACCTCGGCTGGGTCCAGAAGGTGGACAGCAACACCCCGCTGGTGGACGACTACCTGGCCGGGCTGGAGTCGGGCAAGTCGCAGCTGATCGTGGCGCCGACCCACGCCGAGGGCGACGAGATCACCACCGAGATCCGCGCGCGGCTGAAGGGGGAGGGGAAGCTCGGCGACGACAACCTGGTCAAGCACCTAGTCCCGCTGAACTGGACCGACGCGGAGAAGGGCGACCACGAGCGGTACGACGGGTCGGAGACGATTGTGTTCCATCGCAACAGTGCCACATTCCGCGCTGGGCAGTCCGTCCGCATCGCCGACATGAAGCCCGGCGACCACTGGAAGAGCCCCAGCCACTTCTCCGTCTACCGTGAGGAGAAGCTCCCCGTTGCTGCCGGAGATACGATCCGCATCACCGCGAACGGCAAAACCGCCGACGGTCACAAGCTCAACAACGGATCGATTTACCGGGTAAAGGGCTTCGCCAAGGACGGCGGCATCGTCCTCGACAACAAGTGGACGATCCCTTCGGAGTTCGGCCGCCTGTCGCACGGCTACGTCTCCACGAGCCATGCCAGCCAAGGGAAGACGGTTGACAGGGTTCTGGTGGCGATGGGCACTGAGTCGAAGCCCGCCATCAGCGCCGAAGCCTTCTACGTCTCGGTATCCCGCGGTCGGGAGTCGGCGAAGGTCTACTCCGACATGACGCCCGAGGAGTTGAAGCACGCCATCCAACGCACCGACAATCGCAAGTCTGCAACAGAGCTATTGAAGCCGCGAAAGAAGTCACGGGTCTACGACCGGATGAAGCAGGTGCTGGCGAAGGCCCGCGACCGCTTCCGCCGGTTGCACCACGAGATAACCGCTGCTACGAGAGGACACGAACAACGAAGGGAGCACGCACATGAAGGATACGAGAGATAGCCTGCAGGACCTGCTGCACGGGGCCAAGGTTAAACCGAAGCTGGATGAGCCGCCGCCGGAGCATGACGGAGAGCCGGAGGAACTGACCATCGCCGACATGGACGGCAAGTACGCCACCATGCGGCCGGCGAACAAGTCGTTGCCGCGCATCCACATCGTCCACAGCGACGGCAAGGTCGAGACCCTTTACTACCACCACCTGGACGCGAAGAGCGAGTACAACGGCGGCTCGTTCACCGTGCTATTCACCGGCGCGAAGATCTGGGAGCTGACAGTCGAGGGGCGGAACCTTTGGCGGCTATACGATTACGTGACACTCTCACGCTGGCCGTACATCCGTGTCGCGCACCGGGACTTCGGGGGCAAGGACGAAGAGGTCGTCACTGCCGCGAGGATCAAGGAGATCGTGATCCGTGAGTCGGAGTAAAAGCTAGCACTTGCGCCATTTAAACGCCTGTGCTAGCCTCCTTCTTGTTCAAGAGAAGGAGATCGTTATGAACGATTCTATTCGGGGCGCAAGCCCTTCTTCCAGCCATACGATTGACCAGCCGGATGAGGTGCCGCTGGGTTATTGCCGCGACGATATACCCGAAATGTTCAAGACGGGCGGCGGGGAATTCAGGGTCGTCACATCAAAAGGCGGCACATACAACACGCCCCTATACCTGAGCCCTCCGAAGCGGGAAATGATTGACGATCCTAACTCGGACACTTGGAAGCAGATTTGCTTTGAGAAGGAGCGCGAGATCATGCGGCAGGCTGAGATCATACAAAAACTGCGCAACGATATCGATGGCCGGGCGCCGTGACCGTCGCCGAGGAGTGGAGGCCGGTCGTCGAATACGAAGGGTACTACGAGGTTTCCCAATTGGGCCGGGTTCGCAGGCTGTATCGCTCAAGTAAAGCAGCTGCACCGACTCGGGTTCTATAACCATATCCCCAGCATTCGGGGCGTCTCTATGTTTCATTATCAGTTCCCGGCAGAAAGCTGCGAGTGGTCACGGTACACGGCCTCGTTGCGGCTGCTTTCATCGGCCCTAGGCCCCAGGGTCTCACTATCGACCACCGCGATGGTGATTTCATCTGCAATCACGTCCTGAACCTTGAGTATGTCACCCACAAGGAGAACATTCGTCGGGCGGAGTGTCTCGGCCTTCGCCCTCGTGGGCCTGATCGCATGCAAGCGAAGTTGACTGCCGAGCAGGTGCGAGAGATGCGTCGATTGGCGGGCACAATGCTTGACCGGGAACTGGCTGTGTTGTTCCACGTGTCACGACCTACGATTAACTCCGTGAAGAACCGCAAGCTATATACCGATGTGGCCTAGCCGGTCTCGATGTAAACGGATCGATGAGAATGCCCCGGCGAAGGGCAGGAGCCGCGATGTGACCCCGTAACGGGGTAGTGCTTGCGCCGTTGGGGCAACCCCTCCACACTGTCGCCGCTCGGCGAGCTGGCTTACGGATCCACCGCCCCTCCCGCAGCCTACCACTGCTTGACCTGGACGTGGGGGGAGGTTATGTCCCGGGGTCCACCCTTAATCGCCCTCCCGCATTCGAGAATGTGCGATGAAAGCACTGACGACTCGCTCCGTGCCTCTTCTCGCCGTGATCGCGCTTGCCCTCGCCGGCTGCAAGGGGCCGGCCCAGAAGTTCGGGGAAGGGGTCGACGACGCCGCCCTGAAGGTCAAGGACGCCGTCACCCCGCCGGGGCCGGTGGAGAAGACCGGCCGGATGATCGACAAGGCCGTGGGCAGATAACGGCGTCAACCGCCGCCATCGTCCTCACCCCTCCGCGGGCGGGTCCGGTCGGACGATCTCCGCTTGGGCGTCGATCAGCCGAACCAGTTCGAGCGGGTCGACCGGCTTGATCAGGTGTCGGTCGAACGCCGCCTCGATGCGGCGGAGCGCGTCCTCGTTGTTCATCGCCGTGACCGCGATCAGCACGGGCGGCTCGCCCGCCCACGAGTCGCGGAGGCGGGCGGCCACCTCGTCGCCGTCCATCCCGGGCATGTTCAGGTCGATCAGGCAGACGGTCGGGCGGAAGGCGGCGGCCAGGGCGATCGCGTCCGGCCCGTCGTAGCACGCCCGGGCGTCGAACCCGTGGGCACGGAGGAGCATCACCTCGGAGTCGGCGAGGTCGCGGTTGTCGTCGACGCACATTACGCGGAACATCGCCGTCCCCGCCGGTTGGTAGTCTGGGTCGGGAACGTCTGCTCATGTAACGCGGACGCCCCCGGCGTTTCGGCCCGGGGGCGTCCGCGTATCGGGGGCGGGTCACGTCGCACTAAAGGACCGTCGTCCATACGCGACCGGTGCTGATCAGGTTGATCAGGTCTCCGGCGCCTCACCCGTACTTGTGGCCCGGACCGCCCACCCGGTCGGCCCGGACTGCGGGGCGCCGCCGGCCAGGTCTACCGCGAAGTCCGTGTTGCAGCGCGGGCAGCGGCTCTGGTACGCCTGAGCCACCGGCGGGTCGGCGGTCTCCCCGCCCACGTGGAACTTGTTCTCGCACTTCGGACAGGTCACCGTCAGCAGACGATCCATGATGTAGCCTTTACGAGCGCGGCGACCGACGGCCGGCGACCATCGACACCACCGCCAGGATCAGGAACACCACGAGGAGGACCCTCCCGATCCACGCCGCCTCGCCCGCGACGTCCCCGAACCCGAACACGGCGGCGATGATCGCGACGACGAAAAACAGGATGGCCCAGCGGAGCATTACGATACCTCGTGGCGAGCAGCGGATTGCGCTCGGTGACCAGGCCTATGCAAGTGACGAGCCGTGAATCGCTCTCCGGTCCGGCGGAGCGAAGAGTTGTGTTCGGCTGGTAAGTGGGGGCGAGGGGCGGTACGTGGCGGCGACCGAACCCCGGCACGTTCCGAACGCCAGTCACACCCGGAAGGGGCAGTCGCTGTGATTCAGTCGCGGGCGTCCATCTGGGTGGGTCGGGGGGAGCGGATGGGGCTTCGCGTGGTCTGGGACGTCGTCCGGGAGGCCGGCGGGGCGTGGCTGGACGACCGCGCCCCGCGGATCGCCGCCGCCCTGGCGTTCTTTACGGCCCTGTCCATCGCCCCGATCCTGGTCATTGCCCTCGCCATGGCCGGGGCCGCCTACGGCGACGGGGCTCGCGGGGAGGTGGCCGCCAAACTCACCGGGCTGGTCGGGGAAGAGGCTGCGGTCGGGGTCGGGGAGCTCGTCGCGAACGCTCGCTGGCCGGACGCCGGGGCCGTCGCCGTCGTGGTCAGCCTGGTCACGCTGGTGGTCGGGGCGACGGGCGTGTTCGTCGAGCTGCAGGAGGCGCTCAACGACGTGTGGGGGGTCCGGCCGAAGCCGGGGCGGCCGGTCCGGACGTTCGTCCGCGCCCGGGTGGGGGCGCTCGCGATGGGGGTCGCGATCGGCGTCCTGCTGCTCGCCTCGCTGGTCCTGACGACGGCCACCGACGCGGTGGGCCGGTACGCCACGGGCACGGTGCCGGGCGCCGGGACGGCCGTCCTGGGGGTCAACCTGGTAACGCTGTTCGTGTTCGAGGCGTTCCTGTTCGGGATGATCTTCAAGTTCCTCCCGAACACCAAGCTGCACTGGCGGGACCTCGTGGTCGGGGCCGTCCTGAACGCGGCCCTGTTCACCGCCGGGAAGGTGCTGATCGGGCTGTACCTGCGGCACACGGTGTCGCTGTCGGGGTTCGGGGCGGCGGGCTCGCTCATGGCCTTCCTGGTCTGGCTGTACTACTCGGCGCTGGTGTTCGTGTTCGGGGCCGAGGTGACGAAGGTGACGGCCCGGCGGGGCGGCCGGGCCATTCGCCCGACCAGTCGCGCGGAGGCCGTGGGGGGTTGAGGGGTGCCGCGGATCGCCTGTGTCGGAGTTGCCGCTCGTGCGGCGGCGTGTGGGGTCAGCGGTTGCGACCCTTCCTGGCGGGTCCCTCGGCCCTGATCACGTCTGCGAAAAGGCTACCGGCGGCCTCCTTCTCGACCGCCTTCTCCTCCCGCTTGGCCCGCATCTCTGCCAGCTTTTCTGCGCTGGCAGGTCGATAGTCCGCCTCGAAGCATCCCCAGCACAAACTGTAGCGGTGGATCCGGCACCACTGCCCCCGGTGCTCGAACCCCTTGGTCGGGTGCGGCTCCAAGAGCATCCCCCCGAACCCGGCCTCAGGCGTGTCGCACTCGGTCATCGTCTCGACCCTGAAGTGGCGTTTCTTCCCGTCCTTCGTCGCCGAGATGACCGTGGCCGCTGCGGGTGGTTTCGTGTTCGTGCGGCGCGCTTCGTCCTCGGCGTCTTTCTCGACGAGGTAGTTGTACCCGGTGGGCTTCCACCCCGGGCCGAACACAGAACAGGCGAGTGACTCGGCGAGAACATACTCCCGGCGGAACTTGTCAGCGATGGCCTGGCGGGTCGCGGCGTTGGCGTGATCCTGGGCGGTGGGCTCGGTCATGCCCGCGAGAGTGCCGGAGCCGGGGCGTTCGCGCAAGTGAAACGGTATGATCGGAATCAGGAATCCGCCGTGCCGAATCCGCCCGGGCTGACATGTAAGGTGGCGATGATCCCGATCCTGCGACTCCTGCGTGCCGCGGCCGGGTCCGACCGAGACCTGATCGACCGGTACGCCCGCGACCGCGACGACGAGGCGTTCGAGGCCCTCGTCCGGCGGTACGGGCCGGGCGTCTGGGCCGCGTGCGTGCGGCTCGCCGGCCGGGAGGCGGAGGACGCGTTCCAGGCAAGTGCTCCTGGTCCTGGCCCGCAAGGCCGGTTCCGTGACAGGCTCCCTCCCGTCGTGGCTGCACGCCGTTACGCGGCGGGTCGCGGCTAACCTCCGGCGGAACGCCCGGCGGCGGGGCGAGGTCGAGGCGGCCGCCCGCCGGCCCGCGCAAGTCCCTCCCGACGACGTCACCCTCCGCGAAGGGCTGGCCCGGCTCGACGAGGAGCTGGCGCGGCTGCCGGAGCGATACCGGACCGTGCTCATCGTCTGCTGTCTCGACGGGCGGTCTCGGGACGAGGCGGCGGTGCAACTCGGCTGGTCGGAGGGGCAGGTCAAGGGGCGGCTGGAGCGCGCCCGCGAGATGCTCCGGGCCCGTCTGGCCGAGCGCGGTGTCGAACTCGGTGGGGTACTGCTCGCAGCGGCCGTGACGGGGGCGGTCCCCGCTCGCGCGGCCGCTCCCTCTGCGGCTGCCATCACCCTGTCCCACGGAGTGACCCGAGCCATGATGATCCAGAAGTTCAGGCTGGTGGTCGCGGTATTGGCGACGGGCGTCGCCGTCGCGGGCGGGGTGATGCTGAGAGCCCAGCCCGCCGACCCGGCCCCACCGCCCGGAAATGGTTTCGGGCAACCGGCGGTCGCACAAGACAATGGGAAGACGCCACCCGCAGACCGGGGCGACGAGACGGCCCGGCGGGAGATCATGGA
>DASPHQ010000002.1:0-3253 GCA_035629595.1 Urbifossiella sp.
AAGCGGGCCGTGCGGGTGCAGGTGGACCCGGACGTGATGGCCGCCCGCAGCATCGGCATCGACGAGGTGTCGGCGGCCATCAAGGAGGCGAATGTCAGCCTGCCGACCGGCACCTTCCAGGGCGCCCGGCGGGCGTTCAACATCCAGTCGAGCGGGCAGCTGCTGAGCGCCCGCGAGTACCGGCCGGTCATCGTCGCCTACCGCGGGGGGAAGCCGGTCCGCCTCGGCGAGCTCGGCGTCGTGGACGACGGGGTGGAGAACGACAAGCTCGCCGCTTGGTTCACCGAGCGGAACCCCGACGGGTCGCCCGGCGAGTTCCCGCGCGCGGTCGTGCTCGGCGTGCAGCGTCAACCCGGAGCGAACACGGTCGAGGTGGCCGAGGCGGTGAAGGCGCTGCTGCCGGAGCTGCAGGCCCAGCTGCCGCCGGCAATCCAGATCGCCGTGCAGTCCGACCGGGCGACGCCGATCCGCGAGTCGATCGAGGACGTGCAGGTCACGCTGGTCGTCGCGTTCGTGCTGGTCGTGCTGGTGATCTTCCTGTTCCTCCGCAGCGCCCGGGCGACGTTCATCCCGAGCCTGGCCCTGCCGGTGTCCGTGGTCGCCACGTTCGGGGTGATGCACCTCCTCGGCTACACGCTGAACAACCTGTCGCTGCTGGCCCTCACGCTCGCCGTCGGGTTCGTCGTGGACGACGCCATCGTCATGCTGGAGAACATCGTCCGCCACCTGGACATGGGGAAGGAGCCGCTGCGGGCGGCGCTCGACGGGTCGGCCGAGGTCGGGTTCACGATCGTGTCGATGACCGTGTCGCTGGTGGCGGTGTTCATCCCGGTGCTGTTCCTGGAGGGCGTCGTCGGCCGGCTGCTGCGCGAGTTCGCCGTCACCATCTCGGTGGCGATCGTCGTCTCCGGGCTGGTGTCGGTCACGCTCACGCCGATGCTCTGCGCCCTGTTCCTGAAGGGCGGCCACGGCGCGCCCGGGGCGAAGCACGGCTGGTTCTACCGCGCCACCGAGAAGGTGTTCGACCTGGGCCTCGCCGGCTACGCCGCCACGCTGCGGCTGGCCCTGCGGTTCCGGCTGGCGATGCTCCTGTTCTCGTTCCTGTTCATCGCCGGCACCGCGTACTACCTCGTCGTGCTGCCGAAGGGGTTCCTCCCGAGCGAGGACACCGGCGACATCTACGCCAGCACGGAGGGGCCGGAGGACGTGTCGTTCGAGGGGATGCTCGACGCCCAGCAGCGCGTGGCGGAGGTGGTGCGGCGGAACGAGAACGTCGCGGCGCTGAGCAGCACCGTCGGGGCGGGCGGCGGGGGCGGCGCGACGGCGAGCAACTCCGGGCGGATGTTCATCCGCCTCACCGACCGGCACGAGCGGACGCAGTCGGCCGACGAGGTGATCGCCGGCCTGCGGCGCGAGGCGGCGGCGATCCCCGGCATCAAGGTGTACTTCCAGAACCCGCCGGCCATCCGCATCGGCGGGCGGGCGACCAAGAGCCAGTACCAGCTCACCGTGCAGGGGCCGGACACGGCGTCGCTGTTCGCCGAGGTGCCGAAGCTGGAGGAGCGGCTGCGGGCCGCCCCGGAGCTGGTCGAGGTGTCCAGCGACCTGCAGGTGCGCAGCCCGCAGCTGAACGTGAAAATCGACCGCGACAAGGCGACGAGCCTGGGCGTGAGCGCCCGCCAGATCGAGGACGCGCTGGCGAACGCCTACGGGTCGCGGCAGGTGTCCACCGTGTTCGCCCCGACCAACGAGTACCGCGTGGTGCTGGAGGCGAAGCCCGAGTTCCAGCGCGACCCGACGCTGCTGTCGCGGCTGTACGTCCGCGCCACCACCGGCTCGCTCGTGCCGATCGACGCGCTGGTGACGGTGGACCGCGGCGTCGGCCCGCTGACCGTGACGCACGCGGGGCAGCTGCCGGCGGTGACGCTGTCGTTCGACCTGGCCCCCGGGGTGTCGCTCGGGCAGGGGATGGCGGTGGTCGAGGAGGCGGCGCGCGACCTGCCGCCGGGGCTCACGGTCGGCTTCCAGGGCACGGCGCAGGAGTTCCAGAAGTCGGCCCGTGGGCTCGGGCTGCTGCTCATCGCCGCGGTCGTGGTCATTTATCTGGTAATGGGGATGCTGTACGAGAGCTTCATCCACCCGATCACCATCCTGTCGGGTCTGCCGTCGGCGGGCGTGGGGGCGCTGCTGACGCTGGCGCTGTTCGGCAGCGAGCTGAACCTCTACTCGATGGTCGGGCTCATCATGCTGATCGGCATCGTGAAGAAGAACGCGATCATGATGATCGACTTCGCGCTCGACGCGGAGCGCGTCGGGGGGAAGCCGCCGGCGGAGGCGATTTACGAGGCGTCGCTGGTGCGGTTCCGGCCGATCATGATGACGACGATGTGCGCCCTGCTCGGGGCGCTGCCGATCGCCTTGGGGTGGGGCGCGGGGGCCGAGTCGCGCAAGCCGCTGGGGCTGGCGGTGGTCGGCGGGCTGCTGCTGTCGCAAGTTCTGACGCTGTACTTCACACCGGTCTACTACATCTACCTCGACAAGCTCCGGTTCCGCCGCCGGCGCGAACGCCCGGCCGAGAAGGCACCCGCTCATACCACGCCCGGTTGATCCGTAACCGTCCCGGGGCGTTGCCCCGGGACGGGCTTCGGCCCGTCCGCCGGCCCCGTCGCGGACGGGGCCGGTGCCACACGACACGCGCCGTCCTCGACGGTCGGGATGTGGATATGGGACGGACCCGCGACAACGGCGTGCTGCTCGGCCTCGGCCTGGTCGCGGCCGTCCTGATCGGGAACGCCGGGCTCGCCTACTGGAACGCCCGCCACCTGCGCGACGACGCCGGCCGGGCGGCCCACGCGGCGACCGCCGTCGCCGTCGCCGCCGCCGCCGCGGGGCTGGCCCTCGTCGGGATGCTGATCCACGTCGTGCGGCGCCGCCTGCCGGAAGAACATGAGGCCCGGCGGGCGGCGGAAGACGCCGAGCGCCGGGTGCGGGCGAGTGAGGACCGGCTGCGCCTCTTCGTGGAGCACACCCCGGCGGCGGTCGCCATGCTCGACCGCGACATGCGCTACCTGCTCGTCAGCCACCGGCGGCTGCGCGACTACGGCCTGGAGGGGCAGGACGTCATCGGGCGCAGCTACTACGAGGTCTTCCCCAACGTCTCGGAGCGGTGGAAGGAGATCCACCGCCGCTGCCTGGCGGGCGCGTCGGAGCGGTCCGAGGAGGACCGGTTCGTCCGCCCGGACGGGCAGGAGGT
>DASPHQ010000003.1:0-2585 GCA_035629595.1 Urbifossiella sp.
CGGCGGCCCGAGCGCGAAGCCTGAGCGGCTTACTCGGCTTCCTTCGGCTCCGGCTTGAGCGTGCGGTTCACCACTTCCATCAGCCGCTCCATGGCGAACGGCTTGCGGATGTAGTCGACCACGCCGAGGTACTCGGCGTAGGCCTTGTGCCGGCTCCCCTCGTTGGCCGTGATCATGATGATCGGCGGGGCGTCGGCCTTCCCCTTGAAGTGCTCCAGCACCGGGTAGCCGCCCATCCGCGGCATCATCATGTCGAGGATCACCAGGTCCGGCCGCTGGCCGTAGATCGCCTGCTTCCCCTGGTGGCCGTCGTGGGCCTGGATCACCTTGTAGCCCTGCCGCTCCAGCATCATCCGCAGCCCCTCGACCAACTCGCGGTCGTCGTCGACGACGAGCACCAGCTTCTGATCGGCCATGACCGGACCTCGGCGCGGGCGGGCGGAACACGCTCAACCTTACCAGCGCCGCCCGCCCTGAACAAGGATATGCTAGCCGCACCCACCCCTCTCCGCCCGGTGACCGATGACCACGCCCGCCCCCAAGTCCCGCCGGACGCAGTGGTTCCTGGCCGCGGTCGTCGTCCTCGGCGCGGCCGCCGGCGGGGGCTGGTTCGCGTACCAACAGGGCTACCTGGGCATCTCCAACCCCGCCGACTACGCCGACCCCGACGGCGTCTTTACCGCCCGGTTCCCGAACACGCCGGCGCCGACGACCGTCACCCCCGCCAACCCCAAGCTACTCATCTGGGGCGAGCGCGGGATGAAGGCGTCGGTCGGCCGCCGCGAGTACGCGGTGACGGTGCAGGACGGCCTGAGCCGGGGCGACGAGGAAATAAGCCCGAATACCCGCGACTCCCAGGCCGACGTGCTCCTCGTCCTGCTCGCGTCGAACAGCCACGGCGACATCGTCCACCGCCGCACCGTCACGCACGATGGCCACGCCGGCCGCGAGGTCGCGATCGCCGGCCGCGACGACGGTAAGGTGATGGCCGTGCGCATCGTCGTCGGCGAGAAGTGCGCCGTTCGGATAACAGTCCACGGACCCGGGGACAAGGGCAACCCGGAGGGCGTGCTGAACGACGCGGCTGGCTTCTTCGAATCGGTCAAACTGGGCCCGGCGTTCGGCCCCCCGATCCTGGAGGACCCGCAAACGGTGTCGGCGGTCGATCTTGCGGCCGCGTACAAGTCCGATCTCGCGGCAGCGGACGGGCGCTTCAAGGGTCGCTGGCTCCGCGTGAGCGGCAAGGTGACACAGGTCGGCGACCGCGCGTTCGAGATCGACGCCGGGGTGGCGGTGCGGCGCGCGCCGGAGGCCAAGCGCGAAGTGTCCGTCCGCACGGGCGGCGTGGTCACGGCGACTGGTAAGTGCGAGGGGTTCATCGAGAACCGGGTGAGCCTCACGGAGACGATCGTGCTACCGACGTTGGGCGGCCCGAAGAAGGGGATCGGCTCCGGACCCGAAACCGGTCCGCCCAGGAAGCGGTAGCCACCCGACCTCTTGGAACCACGCCACCGCCTCGTCGATCGACGCGGCCACCGGCCGCGGCGTCAGCCTGAGTTCCGCCAGACTTCGACTCGCGTCGAACTGCATCCGCCGCCGCGTCAGCTTCACGCCGGTCACGGTCGCGGCCGGGATCGTGCCGGTGATGGCGTCCGCCACGAACTCGCTGACGTACGCCGCCGCGAGGGCGACGGGGTAGGGCACCCGCCACCGCGGCGGCGGCAGGCCGGTCCGCGTCGCCAGGTGGTCGAACACCCACTTCACCGACCAGTTCTCGGCCCCGAGCAGGTAACGCACCCCGGGCCGGCCGCGCTCGGCGGCGCGCGTCATGCCGTCGGCGATGTCGCGCACGTCCATCAGGTTCAGGTCGGCGTCGAGGTACGCGGAGCGCTTGCCGAGGCAGAAGTCGAGCATCATCTGCGTCGGCGGAGAGCGGCCGCGGTCGCCCGGGCCGACGGGGAGCGTCGGGTTCACGACCACGACCGGGGCTCCGGCGCGGGCCAGGTGGAAGGCGAACCCTTCGGCGCGGAACTTCGACCGGCAGTACGGGCCGATCACGTCGCGGCTCGGCACGTCCTGCGTCTCGGCGATGGCCGCCGTCTGCCGGCGGCGCGTCAGGATGCTCTCGGTACTCGTGTGAAGCACGCGCGTCGCCCCGGCCCGCAACGCGGCCGTTAGGACGTGGACGGTGCCAAGGTAGTTGACGCGGTGGAAGTCACGGCGGTGCCGCGTCCACAGCTGCGGGTTCGCCGCGAGGTGGTAGACGACTCCGCAACCGCGGAGGGAGCGCGCGACGGCCGCTTCGTCGCGGATGTCGCAGGGTTCGTAGTCGATGCGGTCCGTGGGAAGGTGATCGACCGCGGCTCCGGGGCGGTCGAGTACGCGGACGCGCTCGCCGCGCGCGACGAGGAGGCGGACGAGGTGCGAGCCGATGAACCCGGCGCCGCCGGTGACGACCGTCACGCCTGCCATGAAAGCCTTGTTCGTCCGAGCCCGGAGCGTGAGCGACGGGTTACGCCCCGTCGGTTCGATCAGAGCCCGGAGCGTGAGCGACGGGACAACGTTGTCCCGTCGCTCACGCTCCG
>DASPHQ010000004.1:0-2203 GCA_035629595.1 Urbifossiella sp.
CTGGTCCTGGCCCTTGAGCTTGCGGAGCGCGTTGTAGGCGTTCTTGTTGAAGTAGTAGAACGCCTGGCCGTCGATGCCGCCGGACCCCTGCGTCTCCTCGTCCGGGGTGTACTGCTCGTCCAGCTCGTTCTCCATGTCGAACAGATCCTCGAAGGCGAGGTCCGTGACGGCCGTCTTGCCGGCGCCCATCGTGACGTTGTTCGTCGTGGTGGACATGATGCCGGTGATCCCGACGTCGCTGTTGCCGTTCCACAGGGCGGCGTCCTCGGCGCGGCCGAAGGCGATCGTGGCCTGCTTGGTGAGCAGGTCGATGAGGTTCGGGTCGGCGGCCTCCAGGAGGGCCAGCGAGAACGGCGCGGAGAGCACCATCAGCTGCTTCGGCTGGAGGGTGAACTGGCTGAGCGTGACCTGGGAGGTCGAGCCGGCACCCGTCTCCGTCTTGCCGCTCGCGGTGAGGCCCTGCGTGAGCTTGGGGAACCGCTTCAGCTCGACGCCGGACATCTCCATGAGGGTGCAGAACCGGCGGGCGACGCTCGTGCGCTTGAGGTTCTCGTACACGCGGGTGTCGAACACCTCGCCGGCGAGGTAGCCGCCGGTCGTGTCGTCGCCGAGCGTCATGGCGCGGTGCTCGACGCCGTAGTGGTCGCGGACGAACCTCACCTCCTCGTCGAGGGCCTGGTCGTACTCGCCCGGCTTGGCGAACCCGGCGCGGGTCTTCACGATGGAGGCGAGCCGCCTGGCGATGATCTCGTCCTCCTTGCGCTTCAGGGCGCGCTTCTGGAGGGCCTTGCCGACCACGCTCTCGGCGGCCGCGAGGGCGTCGCCGCGGGTCAGGTCGTACTTGCGCTCGGCCTGGCCGGCGACCTCGGTGACGACCTTCTGGGCCTCCGTCTGGAAGCCGGTGAAGAGGCGCTCGAACTGGGCGTCGGACAGCTCGACGGCCACGCCGTCGGCGTTGCGCTCGTGCTTCAGGCCCATCTCCTCGGCGATCGTGACGAGTTCGGCGTTGCGCTTCTCGGGCGCGACCTCGGAGATGCGCTTGGCAATCTCCTCGGGGGTGTACTGCTTGGGCTCCATATCTGGGGCGGGGGAATCAGGAATTGCGGAGTGCCGTCTTGAGGGCATCGACCGCGGCGGCGACGGTCTTTCCCACGTCCTTCCTCGGGACGCCGCGCTGTAGGGCTTCTACGGCGGCCCGGCCGGCCGTCTCCGCGATCAGCTTCGGCAGCTGCTGCAGGACGGAGGCCGTGAGTTGAACGGAGGCTTTCCGTTCGGGCACCGGGGCTTCCGGTGCCGGGGGGGCGGGGGGCGGTGGGGGTTCCTTCTCCTTCGCCGGCCCGGCCGCGGGAGGCGGGGCGGGCTCCTCCGCCGCGGGGCCGGAGGCCGGCGCGGCGGCCTCGCCCTCCTGCATCTCGTTCATCGTCCGCCACGCGGCCAGCTCCTCGGCCGGCTGCGTCACGCCGCGGGCCTTGAAGAACCGCTCCAGGAACCGGGTGGCCTCGCGGTTGCAGGGCTGCTTCTGCTCGAAGTAGCACCGCCACTTCTCGACGTCCTCGGGCGCGTGACCCTCCCCGGGGGCCGGGGCGTGGCTCAGCACCTCCTCCAACTCCGCCGCCCGCCGCCGGATGACCTCGGGGTCGACGCCCATGCGGGCGCAGCGGACGGCCAGCGCGTTCTCGTTGCTCGGGATCGCGACCAGGGACACCTCGTCCAGCCGCATCTTCCGGAAGATCCGCACCCGCGTGCGGGTGCCGTCCTCGCCGGCCTCGTCCACGTCCTCCCACGCCGTCGCCGAGAAGCCCACCGAGACGCCGCGCATGAAGCCGTCGGCGTAGAGGTTGAACGCGATGTCGGCCTCGGGGTGCTTGCCCTCGCCCGGGAACTGGATGGTCATCCGGGACTCCTGCCCGACGACGCGGATCGTCTCGGGCAGGCTGCGGGCGATGACGAACTTGCGGTCGTTGTGGCAGGCCAGGATGACGGGATTCTTCTTGAACCGGCTGAAGTCCCAGCCGCGCTGGTCGAACCGGGTGCCGTACGTGTCCAGGCTGTAGTCGCTGAAGACAACCTCGATCGTGCGCCGGTCGCGGTCGACCCCGCGAACCTGTTCGGCGCAGTACTCGCGGGTCTGGGGCTGTTCGGGGGGCATCAGGGGGCGGGGAAGTGCGAGAGCACCCGGTCGCGCTGGGCGACGAACGCTCCG
>DASPHQ010000005.1:0-2021 GCA_035629595.1 Urbifossiella sp.
GGCCGGCGACGAACAGGTTCGAGCCGCTGCCGTGGTCGGTGCCGCGGCTGCCGTTCTGCCGCACCCGCCGGCCGAACTCCGAGTACGTCATCAGCACCACCCGCCCGGCCTCGCCCCCGAGCTGACTGAAGAACTGGCCGATCGAGCTCGACACCTCCCCGAGCAGGTCGGCGTGCATCTCGGTCTGCGACGAGTGGGTGTCGAACCCGGCGAGGGAGGCGTAGTAGATGCGGGTGCCGAGCCCCTTCTGGATCAGCCGGGCGATCAGGTTCAGCTTGCCGCCGAGGTTGGCGAGGTCGTTCGGCTGCTGCAGCTGGTCGGGCCGCCGCGGCTGGCCGTTCGCCGGCTGGATGTCGCGCAGCGCCTCCTCGATCTTCTGCAGGCTCGCGTACGTCTGGAGCTGCCGGCGGCGGACGAACGCGGTCAGGTCGGCGGGGCCGGTCGTGTCC
The DNA here is from genome assembly GCA_035629595.1 of Urbifossiella sp. Classification (GTDB taxonomy): domain Bacteria; phylum Planctomycetota; class Planctomycetia; order Gemmatales; family Gemmataceae; genus Urbifossiella. Next base: position 450 of record DASPHQ010000005.1, read on the forward strand.
GTGCCGCCGTTCAGCTCCTCGATGAGCCGGCGGCGCGGGGGGGCGTTGCCGGTGAGTTGCAGCCGGAAGCTGGCCCGGTCGGCGAGGCTGATGACGCCGCCGTCGGCCCCCTGCAGCGCGACCGGCAGCCGGTCCTGGCCGACGAACATGCCGGGGACGCCGGCCTCGCGGGCGCGCATGGCGGGGATGGTGCGGCCGAGCCAGCCATTGGTCTGGGCGCGGCCGGGGTCGGCGAGCTGCCAGATGTCCATGCTCTCGAAGTGCGACCGGTCGGGGTTCGGGTAGCCGACGCCCTGCACGACCGCGAGTTGCTTGTTGTCGTAGAGGTTCTTCAGCTCGTTGAGCCGCGGGTGGAGGCCGTGGTAGTCGTCGATCCGCAGCACCTCGCGGCGGGTGAGGCCGAGCGTCGGGCGGGCGCGGTGGTACAGGTCGTCGCCGTAGGGGACGACGGTGTTCAGCCCGTCGTTGCCGCCGGCGAGCTCGACGACGACAAGGATGGTGTCCTTGTCGGGCGGGGCGGCGACGGCCTGGGCGGCGGCCCGCGCCAGGAACTCGGGGACGACGGGGCCGGCGGCGAGGAGGGCGGAGCCCCCGAGGGCGCGGCCGAGGAAGTCGCGGCGGTGAGACATGGCGACGCTCCGGGGTGAATCCGCTTGCGGCTTCGCGCTGGGCAGCGCGAAGCCGCAAGCGACAACGTAACTAGTTCAGTTGGTACTCGGGGAGACACATCAGCGCGTGCAGCGCCTCGCGGGCGCGCCCCTTGAACGCCGGCGTGTCGAGCTGCGCTGCGGTCAGCGACGGCTTGCCGTCCAGAAGGAACGCTTCGATCTTCCGCCGCGCCGCGAGGGGCGCGGGTTCGCCGAACAGCGCGTCGCCCATCCGCGCCACGACCTCCGCGACGCTCGCCGGCTTCGGCTCGAATAGCACCAGCATCGGGTCGAGTCGTGCGTCCATCGGAGCCGCGGGGGCGCCGGGGTTCGGTGTGCCGACGGCGCCGCGGGCCGGACCGGTCGCGACGATGAGGGCGGGTTCGCCCGTCGGACCGGTCCCGAGGCCCGGGGACACGCCGTAGACCGCCGCGGCCCCCACGGCCGCAGCAACCGGGGCGGCGGGGACTGCTATGCCGGCCTCGGCGGTCGACGCTGTACTTACTGGCGGTGCGAGCGAGTCGCCCTGCGACTGCCGGGTCGAGCGGCGCGGCCACGCCCCCATCGCCACCGTCTCGGCGAAGTTGTTGCGGGCCAGCAGGGTGGCGCTGTTGAGCCAGTCGGTGCCGGTCCGCCAGCCCTTCACGTTCGGCGGGGCGAACAGCACCTGCCCCATCTTCGCCAGCGGGTCGATCAGGTCGCCGAGCGGCACCCGGTCCGGCGCCACCGCCCGCACCGCCCCCACCGCGTACTCCACCGGCCACTTCACCCGCCGCCGGTGGGCGTGCGCCGAGAAGAACAGCCGCGAGCCGAGGATCTCTTTCACCAGGTCGGCGATGTCGTACTCTCCGCGGCGGAAGCGGTCCTCCAGCGGCGCCAGGAGCGGCCGCGGCGGCGGCGTCTCGCTGACCAGGAAGGCGTACAG
>DASPHQ010000006.1:0-5994 GCA_035629595.1 Urbifossiella sp.
GACGTGGGATTGTACCCCATTTCCCGCCCCGCACCGAGGTCGGCAGTGCCCTACGCGGCAGCCTTCGCCTTTCGCGCCGCCGGCCGCGTCTTCCAGCGGCGGTGGAGCCAGAAGTACTGCTCCGGGTGCCGGCGGATGAGCCGCTCCACCGCCGCCGTGTAGCGCTCGGTGATCGCCCGCACCGCGTCCGGCCGGCCGGCGTAGTCGCGCGGGTCGATCACGTCCTCGGCCACGATCGCGTAGTACATCAGCGACCCGCCGCCGGGGACGCCCGGCGGCGCCGGCACCCGCGGCACGCCGATCACCGTCAGCGGCGCGTCGAACTCCAGGGCCATCAGCGCGACGGCCTTGTGGGTGCTGGCGGGGCGGCCGAAGAAGTCCACGAACAGCCCGCGCGGGCCGGCGTCCTGGTCGGCGAGCGTCGCCACCTTGCCGCCGCCCTTCATCACCTCGTTGAGCCGGTCGAAGTCGTCCTTCTTGGCGATGATCGTCTGCCCGGTCCCCTGCCGCAGCCGCTTCAGGAAGCGCTCGAGGTGCGGGTTGTCGAGCACCCGCGCGATGGCGTACGTCTTCATCCCGGCGAGGCCCATCATCCACCCGGCCAGCTCCCAGTTGCCGAAGTGCGCCGTGACGACGAGCCCCGGCCGCGGCGACAGCGTCGCCGCGATGGCCGGCTGCCACGGGTACAGGTTGACGTACCGCCGCCACGACACCACATGGAGCTTCCGCGGCAGCAGCACCATCTCGACCGCGACCCGGACGAAGTGCCGGTACGTGGCGCGGACCATCTGGTCCACCGCGGCGGGCATGAGCGTCGGGAAGGCGTGGGCGATGTTGTCCGCCGCGACGAGCCGGTGCCGCTTGTTGACGCGGTACGCCAGCCAGGCGATGCCGTCGGCGAGCTTCAGCGCCAGCTGCGGCGGCAGGGCGTGGACGACCATCACGACCAGCCGCACGGCGAGGTAGACGGCGTAGTCGGCGAACGGCTTGCGCGGCTTGCTGGCCATGCGGCGGATGTTACCGTCGCGGCCGGGGGCGTGTCAGCGCCGATCGGCTCGGGGCTTTCAGCCCGGAGGGCGCCTGAGCGAGCCCGGGGTGGCAACCCCGGGCGGCGTCCGCGGTGTCACAACGGGTCACGCAGTCCGGACTCCGCGGCAGGCCGCCCGGGGTTGCCACCCCGGGCTCGCTCAGGCGCCCTCCGGGCTTGAAACCCCGAGCCGGTATCATGACGCGATGAACGACGTGGGAACATTCGCGCTCCTGGCCGCGGCCGCGTTCCTGGCGGGGGCGCTGAACTCGATCGCCGGCGGCGGCACCCTCCTCACCTTCCCGGCGTTGACGCTGTTCGTCTCTCCCGCAGTGGCGAACGCGACGAGCACGATCGCCCTGATGCCGGGCTCGATGGCCGGCGCCGTCGGCTACCGCGCCGAGCTGGCGCCGAGCCGGCGGTTCCTGCTGCGGATGTTCGTGCCGAGCATCGCGGGCGGCTTCCTGGGGGCGTGGCTGGTGCAGCTGGACGAGACGGCGTTTGGCGTGCTGGTGCCGTGGCTGATCCTGACGGCGGCGCTGTTGTTCGTGGTGCAGGCGCCGGTGGCGCGGTGGCTGAAGCTGCACCAGACGACCGACGCGCCAAGCCGCGTGCGGCAGGCGGTGCTGGTGGGGTGTCAGTTCCTGATCGCGGTGTACGGCGGCTACTTCGGCGCCGGCATCGGCATCCTGATGCTGACGACGCTGGGGTTCATGGGCGTCGGCGACATCCACCGGATGAACGCGGTGAAGACGTTCCTGGCGGCGGTCATCAACGGCGCGACGGTGCTGGTGTTCGTGTGGGCGCAGCTGGTGGACTGGCGGCTGGCCGCGCCGATGGTGATGTCGGCAGTGCTGGGCGGCTACGCGGGGGCGCGGGTGGCGCGGCGGCTGCCGGCGGCGTACGTGCGCTACGCGGTCATCGCCATCGGCTTCGGGCTGTCGGCGTTCTACTTCGCCAAGCAGTACGGGTGGGGGTGAGCGTGACACGAATCGACCCGGCGAGCCGAGCCCCGTAAGGGGCCGGGTGAGTCACACGCTTCGACCCGCGTCGGACGTGGCCCGCGCCGCGTGACTCACCCGGCCCCTTACGGGGCTCGGCTCGCCGCCGCGACTTCCACGAGAGCCAGCTTCGCCCGCCGCGGCAGCGCCTTCAGCGCCAGCTCGCGCTTCAGCGCGTCCGAGAGGCCGCGGCGGCGCTCGCGGTACACCACCTCCACCGGCCGCCGGCTCCGCGTGTACTTCGACGCCGTCCCCGCGTTGTGCTGAACCAGCCGTCGGTCGGGGTCGGTGCTGATGCCGGTGTACAGCGACCCGTCCGCGCACCGCAGCACGTACACCCACCACTTCGGCCGCGGCGCACGGGGCATTGTCGAACCTCAGAACCACCCCGCCGCCACCGGCTCGTGCTCCGCGGCGCGGGGGGCCGCCGGCCGCGGCGTCGTCACGAACTCGGTCGGCGCCGTGGTCACGGTCATGCCGACCCACAGCAGCCGGCCGTCGGCGGCGTAGCTGCGGAGGCCGGTGCCGCGGTCGGACTTCAGCCGCACCACCCGCACGACCGGCACCGCCGCGCCGTCGGCGCCCGGGGCGTAGGCCAGCCACTCCGGCAGGCGGTCGGCGGGTTCGGCTCGTTCTACGCCGTCGGTGCCGACGAACGTGACGACCCCGGGGTGAATCGGTCGGGCGGGGGTGGCGAATTCGGGGAACATGCGGGATTCCGGTAGGGGCGGCCCGCGGTCCGTCGGGCGGCTCACCCGGGGAACGACGACGGCCGCCGGGCTTGCGCCGGGTAAAGCCCGGGGATGGCTGTCCCCGGGCTTTCATCCGTCTGCTAAGATGGGGGAGTCTCAGGGGGCGGGCGTATGGCGGTCGTGGTGCGGTGTACCGGGTGTGGCGGGCTGGCACGGGTCGGCCCCGAGGCCGTGGGCCTCCTCGTCGTCTGCCCGCGCTGCCACGACCCGTTCCTCGCCGACCCCGTCCCCGAACCCGCCGCCGACCCCGTCCCTCCGCCCCCGCCGCCGCCGCCGATGCGGGCGGTGCCGGTCGCGCCCCCGCAGCCGCGGCGCCGCCGGTCCGCCCCCGAGGTCCACGACCACCCGCCGCCGACCGCCGGCGGGGTGCCGTTCTCGGTCATCATCGGGCTGGCCCTGCTGCCGCTCGCCATCCCGATGCTGTGGCTCCTCGGCCCGGTCGCGGCCGGCACCGAACCGGCTCTTAGTCTTGCCACGCCGGTGTCGCTGGCGGTCGCCGCCTCGACCCTGTGCCTGGCGGTGGCGTACACCGTGGACTGGACGCCGGTCACGCGGATCAAGGGCGTCCTCACCCTGCTCGGGCTGTCGGTGTTCGCCGGGCTGTTCCTCCACTTCATGAAGCGCGACTGGGCCGAGTGGCTGCAGAACCGCCTCGGCTCGGACGAGTGGCACGAGTTCGTGCCGGACGACGGGAGCTACACGGTCGAACTCCCCGACCCCCCCGAGCGGCTCCCGGCCGGGACCGGCGTGCCGGTCCCGTCGCTCAAGCGACTGACCGGGTACCGGCTCGACTACCTGAAGCCGAATCGGCCGGCCGCCTACATCGTCGCGGCCGGGGCCGACCCCGACCCCGACGCCGGCGACCCCGCGTGGTTCGTCGCCGTCGGCCAGTCGCTGAAGGAGGCGCGGCCGGAGTGGGAGGTGAGCCCGGCTCGGCCGGTGGCCGGGATGTTGCTGGCGAACCGCGAGTGGGACGTGACGGCGAAGGGCGGCGACCGGCTGGTCGTGCGAGTGCTCCGCGACCGGGCGAAGGGGCGGGTGTACCTGCTGGCCGTCGAGGGGCGGCCGGGGAAGGCGAGCGGCCAAGACGCGGCGCGGTTCCTGAACTCGTTCAAGCCAGCCGACGCGCGGGACTGACATCACCCGCGGAAAGCCCGGGGACGGCCGTCCCCGGGCTTCGTCCGGTCACTTCTTCGGCGGCGGCGTCAGGTACCCCGGCAGCGCCGCCGCGTCCAACGTTACCGGCGCCCCCGATGCGGGCACGTCGCGCCCGGCGCTCCACAGGATCGCGTTCACCAGCAGCCGGCGGTAGCCCTCCTCGGCGAAGCTGGCGTGGAGGTGCGCCCCGGTGAACGTGAACGACCGCCCCTTGCCGCCCGGCCGGTCGTAGGCCCACGCCACGATCGCGCCGTCGTCGGCCTCGCGGTCCTTCCCCTTCGGGTTCACGGTGCGCAGGACCGGCGTCACGCCCGACTTGCCCTCCACGAACCGGTTCTTGAACAGCCAGCCGTCGTCGATCTTGAACGGCGTGACGCCGCGGCAGACGGGGTGGTCGGGGAACGTCTTGAACTCGTGGACCCAGTGCGCCCGCTGGCCGGAGCCGGCCTCCCACGACCCGCCGGCCCACGCCCGCGCCCGCTCGCCCATGTCCTTCGGGTAGTCGGCCACCTGGTGCAGCTGCACCAGCCCGACCCCGGCGTCGATCAGCTTCTGCACCTCGGCGGCGCGGTTCCCCTTCAGAACGGCGTGCTTGGCCCCGCCGTCCACGAACAGCACCACGGCCTTCGCCCCGGCGAACGTCTCGGCCTTCGTCGGCCAGTCGGCGGCGAGGACGGGCGCGACGCCGGGCGACTGCTTGAGCAGGTCGGCGAGCACGGCGACGCCGGCGAGGTAGTCGTGTTCGCCGGCCTTGAAGTAGTTCGACCCGCCGACGAGGACGATCTTGGTGGCGTTCGGGTCGGCGGGTTGTTGTTCGAGCTTGTGGCCGTGGGGGAGCGGCGGGTCCGCGGCGGGGGCGGCGGCGGCGAGCGCCAGCAGGATCAGGAGAGGACGCATCGAACCTCCAGTTTCGAGTTTCGAGTTCCAAATTTCGAGTCGAGCCATTCCAACTCGAAACTCGAAACTTGGAACTCGAAACTTTGAACTACCGAGTCAGCCACTTCACGCAGAACGCCACCGCCGCGGCCCGGTGCGCCGGCGTCACCTGGTGCCCCACGCCGTCGGCGACGTGCGCCTCGAACCGGTCGGCCGCGCCGGCCTTCGCGTACTCGTCGCGCGCCGCGGCGATCGCCAGCCGGGCGCCCTCGGCGGGGCAGTTCGGGTCGTCCGCGCCGTTCGCCACGAACAGCGGCCGCGGGGCGAACAGGCGGATCAGGTTCGGGCAGTCGAAGTCGGTGGTGATGCCGGGGATCACCTTCCCCCACAGCTCGCGGCACACGCGGCGGTTCACCCCCGGCTCGCCGAGGTCCTTCGCGGCCGCGTCGTGCGCCGCCTGGATGGTGCGGGCGCGGCCCTGCCAGCGGTCGTTGTCCAAACTCCACCGGAAGCTCTGCACGGCGATCAGCGGGGCGGTCACCGCCACCCGGTCGTCCACCGACGCCGCCAGCCACGTCTGGATGCCGCCCATGCTGATGCCGAGCATGCCGACGCGCTGGCCGTCGATTCCGGGCGAATCCTGGAGCACGTCCACGAGCCGCCACAGGTCCCAGACGGTGTCGTAGTAGAAGGGGTGCTCGTGCGGCCGGCCGGCGGGTGTCCGCCACGCCTTCGAGATCGCCGCGACGTAGGCCGCAGAACCCTTCGCGCCGCCGCTGCGGGCGCCGTGGTAGCGGGCGTCGACGGCGACGCCGACGACCCCCTTGCGGGCGAACTCCTCGAGCCACGACGTTTCGTTCTCCTTGCTCCCGCCGGTGCCGTGGAGGACGATCATCACCGGGAGCTTCCCCTCGGCCTTCTCCGGCCGCACGGTCAGGACGGGGACGCGCTCGGTGGTGCCGTCGGCCTTCGTCTCGCTGGCGAACGACCACGTCTGGTACGTGAAGCCGTTCCGCGCCTCGGCCGGGCGGTCCTGGCGCACGTCGGCCGGGACGCGCGGCCGGTCGAGGAGTTTGAGGAACGCCTTCTTGGCGTCGGCCGGCGCGAGCGGCGCCCGGTCCTGGGCGGGGACGAGCGGCGCCAGCAGCGCGACGGCGAGGAGGGATAGGTATCGCATGGG
>DASPHQ010000007.1:0-3181 GCA_035629595.1 Urbifossiella sp.
GGGCGTTACGGTTCGGCCGCTTGCGGCTTGGCGGCCGCCAAGCCGCAAGCGGCCGAACCGTAACGCCCCCGGAGACGGTTCATGGCTTCCCGGTACGTCGTCGGCATCGACCTCGGCACCACCAACTCCGCCCTCGCCTACGTGGACACCGCCGCCGGCGACAAGCCGCCGGTCACCCCGTTCGCAATCCCGCAGGTTGTCGCCCAGGGGGCCGTCGAGGAACGGCCGCTGCTGCCGTCGTTCCTCTACCTCCCCGGCGACGGCGAGCAGCCCGCCGGCGCCCTGAAGCTGCCGTGGGACGCCGCCCGCGACTACAGCGTCGGCGAGTATGCCAGGGCATACGGGTCGCAAGTTCCCACGCGACTGGTGGCGTCCGCGAAGTCGTGGCTGAGCCACGCCGGGGCCGACCGCAAGGGGCCGATCCTGCCGTTCCGCGCCCCCGAGACCGGCCGCCGCGTCTCGCCCGTCGAGGCGGCGACGCGCTACCTCCAACACCTCGCCGAAGCGTGGAACCACGCCGGCCCGGGGAAGGGGACCGCCGACAAGCTCGAAGCGCAGGACATCGTGCTGACGGTCCCCGCGTCGTTCGACGCCGCCGCCCGCGACCTCACCATCGAGGCCGCGCGCGCCGCTGGGTTCGAGCACCTGACGCTGCTGGAGGAGCCGCAGGCCGCGTTCTACGCCTGGCTCGACCGCACCGGCGACAAGTGGCGCGAACACGTCGGCGTCGGCGACCTGGTGCTCGTGGCCGACGTCGGCGGCGGCACCACCGACTTCACGCTGATCGAGGTCGCCGAGGACGACGGCAACCTGAACCTGACGCGCCTCGCGGTCGGCGATCATCTGCTGCTCGGCGGCGACAACATGGACCTGACGCTGGCGTACCAGGTGTCACAGGCGCTGGCGAAGAACAACACGAAGCTCGACGCCGGCCAGATGGTGCAGCTGACGTACGCCTGCCGCGGCGCGAAGGAGCAGCTGTTCGCCAACCCCCGGCTGACGAAGGCTCCCGTCACGGTCCTGGGGAAGGGGCGCAGCCTGGTCGGCGGCACGATCAAGCACGACCTGCCGCGGGCCGACGCCGAGGCGGTGCTGATCGACGGCTTCTTCCCCGAGTGCGCCCGCGACGCGGAGCCGGCCCGCACCCGCACCGTGGGGTTGCAGGAACTGGGGCTGCCGTACGTGTCCGACGCCGGCATCACGCGGCACCTGGCGGCGTTCCTGGGGCGGCAGGCCGAGTCGCTGGCGGGGCGCGAGTCGGCGAAGAAGGCCGGCAAGAAGGGGGCCGTGTTGCCGACGGCGATCTTGTTCAACGGCGGCGTGTTCAAGGCCGACCCGATGCGGAACCGGCTGCTCGGCGTGCTCGGGTCGTGGGCGAAGGGGGCGAAGGCCGACGCCCCGCGCGAGCTGCCGGGGGCCGACCTCGACCTCGCGGTGGCGCGCGGCGCCGCGTACTACGGGCTGGTGCGCCGCGGCAAGGGCGTGCGCATCCGCGGCGGCACGGCGCGGGCGTACTACGTCGGCGTGGAGACGGCGGCGCCGGCGGTGCCGGGGCTGGCGCCGCCGATCAAGGCGCTGTGCGTGGCGCCGTTCGGGATGGAGGAGGGGACCGAAGCTGACATCCCTGGGGCCGAGTTCGGGCTGGTGACCGGCGAGGAGGCGGAGTTCCGCTTCCTGGGCTCGACGACGCGCCGCACCGACGCCGCGGGCACGGTGGTGGACGAGTGGGACGGCCAGGCGGAGGAGTTGGCGCCGATCCGCACGACGCTGGAGGCGAAGGGCGCCGCTGCGCGTCAGGTGGTGCCGGTGCACCTGCACAGCAAGGTGACGGCGGTGGGTCAGCTGGAGTTGTGGCTGTTCAGCCGCGACGGGAAGCAGCGGTGGAAGCTGGAGTACAACGTCCGCGAGGGGCGGTAGAATCGGGTCTGGGGAGGAGGAGCAATGGGGAAGCTGACGGAATACCTGCGGGCCGAGGCGACCACGATCCGCGAGGACCGCGAGCGGCGGCACGCGGCGGTGACCGAATGGCTCGGCATCCTGGACGAGTTGTTTTCCCGGATCGACCGGTGGCTGGACGCCTCCGACCCGGACCGGCTACTCGAGCGGACCGCCCGGTCCGTCGAGCTCTGGGATCCGGCGCTCGGTCGTTACACCGGGCCGTCCCGTCACGTCGCCGTCGGCGACAAGGCGGTCGAGGTCGTGCCGAAGGCCCGCTACATCGCCTGGCCGATCCGCCCGCCCGGAACCGATCGGCCCGTACGTGCGCACGGTCTGGTCGAGTTGCGCGACCCAGTCGGCAGCGTGGTGTATCTGTTTGAACTTCCCGGGGACCGGTGGTTCATCAAGGCCGACGCCGGCAACCTCAACGTCTCGGAGAACGCGGTCGAGCCGCTCGACCAGGATCGATTCGAAGCTGCCCTCGCGAGCCTGCTCGCATGACCACACTCGACGAGGCCTGGGCGTGGTACGCGGCCACCGGCGAGGGTGCGAAGCGGCTCGCCCACCTGGCGACCCACTGGGACGCGTTGCCCTGGGAGTCGGAGGACGGGTGGGTCCGGGCGCTCAGCCGGGACGCCGCCCTCGGCTGGATCGGCGGGCGCGAACTCGGGGCCGGGGCGGAGGTCATCCGGGCCGAACTGGCCGACCTCGCGGTACTGGTCCTGTTCTCGGTGTTCGAGGCGAACGTTCGCGATTGGGTCGAGGCGCGGGTACGGCCGGAGGCGTCGCGGATCACGGAGCCCATGCTCCAGCACGCCGCCCAGGGACTGCTCGAAGTGATCGAACACGGTAGCTTCGGGAGACTGCTGGAGCCGTACAAGTCGGCCGCGACGGCGGACCTGATTGAACAGGTGAATCAGGTCCGCCGCTATCGGAACTGGGTCGCCCACGGTCGTCGGGCGAGCAAGAATCCGGGTGCCCGGGTCGAGCCTCGGCAGGCCTACGAGCGGCTGCGGGAGTTCCTGGCGCTACTCCGTAGCTTGGACGCTCCCGTTTCACCCGTCGGTGGCACGCGCGCGTAAGACCGGGCTGCCGCGCCGAAACACCTACTTCTCCCCCTTCTTCTGCAGGAGCTTGAGCACCACCACGCCGGGCCCCTCGCCCTTGAAGTCGGCCGGGCGCTCGGCGCCGTCCTTCGTGAACGCCAGCGTCAGCTCCAGACCCTTCTTCGTCGCCTTCGTCT
>DASPHQ010000008.1:0-7212 GCA_035629595.1 Urbifossiella sp.
ACGGCCCCAAAACGTGCAGGTGCGCTCGCCTTGCTCCGCCGCAAGCGGCGTGAAATGGTCGCCGTCCACGCCGTTCGGGACGACATCGATTCCTTTCACCCCCGCGACCCAGCGCATCGCCCGGCGGTCGGGCTCGGTCACCACCCACACGCGGTCCAGCAGCGACCGGTACGCACGCTCGTACAGCCCCTTCACCACGGCCTGCTTCAACTCGCCCCAGGTGCGGCGGTCGCGCAGCTTCACCTGCGAGGCGTGGTGCCAGAACCACTCGTCGGCGGCGTACCACACCCTTGCCCGGCCGCGCACCGCCCCCAGGTACGGCAGCACCGGCAACCCCACCGCCACGACCGCGTCGGCGTCCCACTCGTCGGCCGCGGCGCCGACCGCGGACACGCGGTTGGGGTCGATTCCCCAGTAGCCGCGGAACTTCTCCTGGAGGCGACCGAGCTGCGATGCCGGGCCGCGCGGCGGCTCGCCCTTCGGCGGGAAGGTGCCGGTCCAGTCGAGCAGCAGGCCGGCGACGGCTTCGGGCGTGGAGGCGGTCGCGGTGAGGAGGCCGAGGCGGTGCCCGAGCGCGGCGAGGGCGCGCATCATGTGGAAGGTGTGGACGTCGTGCCCGCTCGACCGCGGCCAGGCGAGCGAGTCCTTCACGAACAGCAGGCGCATCGCGGTCACGCGGTCCCCCGTGCGGGCTTCAACCGCCGCGCCGCCTCGAACGCGGCGCGCAGCAGCGGCACCGCCCAGCGCCGCCCCGGACGGTAAGCGCCGTAGCGGCGCGTGGCGGTGTCGATGAGGCCTTCCAGCACCGCGTCCGCGGCGTCGGCGCTACCGCCCTCGCGCTCGTGGCAGTAGCGGTGGTAGGCGTAGCGGAGGTACACCGCGTAGCTCCGCAGCCCGCGCCGCCGGCCGGTGCCGCGGCCGGGGTGCTTGGCCAGCAGCAGGCCCAGGTTGCGGGCGTCGTAGTAGCGCTGCCAGCGCTTGCCGCTGCGGGCGAAGGTGCTCGACCCCTTGTGCCACACCAGCGCCTCGGCCAGCACCCCGCAGCGGAACCCGGCTTCTTGCGCCCGCAGGCAGAAGTCCGACTCCTCGTGCACCAGAAAGAAGCGGTCGTCGATCAGGCCGATGCGGCGGAACACGGCGGCGCGCACGGCCATGCAGCAGCCGTTCACGATGTCCACGGGCGTCACCGCGGGCGGGTCGCTGGTCGCCTCCGGCACCGGCAGCCGCTCGAAGAAGCCGGGGTAGCCGGGACGGTTGAACGCGGTCCCGTCCGTCATCACAGATTCGGGCTCGTCCATGTAGCGGATCACCGGTCCGATCACGCCGTAGGACGGATGGGCGTCCAACGCCGCCAGCAGTCGGGCGACCATGTCCGGCCGCACCACGGTGTCGTTGTTCAGAAGGATCACCACGTCGGCGCCGCGGGCCAGGGCGTAGCGGATGCCGGCGTTGTTGCCGCCGCTCCACCCGGCATTCACGGCGTTCTGCACGAAGTGAGCCCAGGGATACTCGTCGCGCAGCGACGGCAGCGGGTCGTCGGCCGAGGCGTTGTCCACGACCACGACGTTCGCGGTCGGCGACAGCTCGGCCAGCGAGCGGAGGCACTTGCGGGTGTCGGCCAGGCCGTTGAAGTTGACCGGCACCACCCACACGTTCGCGATCACGACGCGGCCCCCCCGCGGAGGCGGTCGAGGGCGTCCTTCGCGGCGTACACCGCCCGCGGCCACACCCGCTCCGACAGCACCGGCGGCCGCGGCCGGTCGGCCGGCCAGTTCGCGGCGCAGAACGCCCGCAGCGCCCGGTACTGCGGCCAGTTCCGCTTCCACCGCGCGGCCACCGCCAGTTCGGCGAGCGTGTCGAACAGTCGGGCCAGGGTGCCGGGGTGCGTCGGCTCGCGCTCCGTCGCCCAGCGGAGGAGGTTGCGACAGCCGCGGTCCGAGCTGTTCCCCGTGCGGGCCTGCGCCGAGGTCGGGTGCTTGCGGTAGCGCGTCAGCGGCTCGGGGACCGCGCGCACCGGGCCGAGCTCCGCCACCTCGTTGAAGAAGATAGCGTCCTCCTCGTTGTTCCCGGCCCACTCCGGGAACCGCACCGGCAGCCCGGCGCGAACCACCGCGGCCGACGGCATCACCGCTACCCGCGGCACCAATAGGTGGGCGGCCGGGTTCCAGTCCGCCAGGCGTGCCGACGGCCGGGCCACCCCTGTGACGGCGCCGAACTCGCGGTAGTCGGTGAACACCAGCGCCGGCCGCGGGTCGCTCAGGCACACCGGCCGCACCGCTTCGAGGAAGGTCGGCTCCCAGGCGTCATCGGCGTCGAGGAAGGCGAGCCAGTCACCGGTCGCGGCGGCGATGCCGGCGTTTCGCGCCGCCGACACGCCGGCGTTCGCCCGCCGCTGGTACTGAATGCGCCCCGCGTAGCGGGCGGCGACGGCGGGGGTGTCGTCGGTGCTACCGTCGTCCACCACGATGACCTCGTGGGGCGGGACGGTCTGTGACAGCACGCTGTCAACGGCGTCGGCGAGGAAGCGGCCGTAGTTGTACGCAGGGATGACGACCGACGCGCGGAAGGTGTTCACGCCGGCCCCCGTTCGCGGGCCTCGTCGATCATGCCGCGGGCCGTCGCGGCTTGGGCGAAGCTGTCCACCCAGCCGCGGCCGCCGGCGGGGGCCAGCACCAAACTGCGGACGCGCGCCGTGAGGTAGTGCCGCACCAGCCAGCGCGGCAGGCCGAACAGCCGGGGGCCGGCGGCGGCGTTCGGGTCGCGGCGGAAGTTGGTGCGGCCGAGACCGCGGTAGAACTTCCACACGTACGCGGCGGTCAGCCGGCCGGCGGGGATGTAGTGCTTCACCCGGGCCGTGCCGACCCACACGCCGCTCCACCCGCCGGCCTTCACGCGGTCCACCAGTTCCGTGTCGTCGCCGCTGAGCATCCCGGTGCCGACGCGGCCGAGCGCCGGGTCGAACCGGAACTGCCGCAGCAGCTCGGTGCGGAAGGCCATGTTGGCGCCGAACACTTGTTCGCCGTCGCGCAGCGGGCGCACGTCGCCGCCGAGCCGCCGCAGCGCGAACGGGCCTTCCAGGTGGGCGAGGTTGCGGAGCACCCAGCGCGGCGGCGGCGTCTCGAACCACGGCTCCACGGTGCCGCCGAAGTAGCCCGCCTGCGGGAAGGCGGCGGCGGCGGCGGCGTACTCGGTCAGCCAGTCGGGTTCGACGAGCACGTCGTCGTCGGTCCACACCAGCAGGTCGCCGGCGGCGTGCTCGACGGCGCAGTTGCGGGCGTTCGAGTGCCCCTGCTTCGGCTCGAACAGCCGGCGGAGGGGGAGGTGCGGTTCGTGCTTCGCCAGCACGGCGTCGGTGTCGTCGGTGCTGTTGTTGTTGACGACGAGCAGTTCCCACGTCGCGCCGGGCGGGGCGGTGAGGACGCGCATCCGCTCGAGGGTCTGGTCGAGCAGCGCGGCGCGGTTCCAGGTGCAGACGGCGACGGTGATCTTCACGCGGCGTCCCCCGCTACGCCGCAAGCGGCGAATAGCTTCATCATCCGCGCCACGAACACCGGCCGCGCGAACGCCGCCGCCGCGTCGCGCGCCGCCGCGGCCATCCGCGCCGCCCGCGCCGGGTCCATCGCCAGCTCGGCCGTTCGCACCGCGTACTCCCCGATTTCGCGGCACAGGAAGCCCGTCTCGCCGTCGGTGACGATCTCCGGCTGTCCGCCGCGGGCCGGCACCACGGGCACGCACCCGGCCGCCATCGCCTCCACGGTGGCGATGCCGAAGTGTTCCTCGAGGTGCGGTGCCGGCGCGTCCAGGCCCATCGCGTGCCAGAACACCCGCGACCGCCCCAACTCCGCCCGCAACCGGTCCCGCGGCGCGTTCACCGCCAACTCCACCGGCGCCCCCGCGGCCGCAGCTTCCACCTCGCGGAAATACGCCCGATCGGCGTCAGCATCGCCCAGCCCGCCGACGCAGCTCATCGACCAGCCCCCAAGCCGACCCGCCACGAAGGCGCGCACCAACTCCGCCTGCCGCTTCGCCGGCGTGAACCGGCCGAGCACGGCGACGCGGTCCTCTTTCATACCCGGCGTGTAGTCGCTCACCTCCACCGGCGGGTGGATCACGGCCGGGTCGATGCCCCAATAATCGCGCGTCCAGCGGCGGGTGAACTCGGAGATGGCGGCCGTCGCCCGGTACGAGCCGAGTCGCTCCCGCCACCACGCCTCGTACAGCCGCCGCCGCACCCAGGCCCAGCCGCCGCCGGTCGCGTTCCACGGCCAACTCGCCCGGCGGTCGAAGAACGGGAACAGGACGTACAGCACGCCCGCCGTCGCGTGGCACACCGGCGGCGGGGCGTGGGTCGTACACACGAACAGGTCGTACCCCGCGCTGGCGTCACGCATCCACCCGCGCATCGCGGCCCGGCGGCGCCACACCGGCGCGTCGGGGGTGTCCCACCGGCCGGGGTTCGTCGGCAGCGCCCGCTCGCCGACGCCGCTCAGGTCGGTGCCGAAGGCGGCCGCCACCTTCGCCGCGAAGCCGCGCTCCTGGTGGTGAACGAAATCGACCGCGTGCCCGCGCCGCCGCAGCTCCTCGGCCAGCACGGCGACGACGTACTCGCCGCCGCCGACGCCGCCGCCGCGCGGGTCCTGGTACAGCGCCACCTTCATGCGGGCGGCCCGCCGCGGCGGAACACCAGGTTCGTCATCGCCCAGTCCGGCCGCGCCGGGTCCACGGGCGGGATCAGGTTCCCCACCGCGTCCCACGCCACGGGTTCGAGGCGGCCGTCGTCCTCCGGGTGGAAGCAGGCGAAGCCGGCGGCGCGGAATCGCTCCAGGTACGCGGCCGGGTCGCCGCCGGCGTTCGTGATGCCGAGCGGCCAGAACTCGCTGAGCACCGTCATCGGCCGGTCGCCGGCCAGCAGCCCGCCCATGCCGCGGAACGCGATCTCTTCAAAACCCTGAATGTCGATCTTCACCACGTCCGGCGGCGGCAGACTGCGCGCGGCGAACTCGGCGTCGAGCGGGCCGACCGGCACCTCGACGGCGGCGCGGCCGTCGGATTCACCGTCGGCGTAGAGGCGGTGGTCGCCGAGGTTTGCCCCGGACTTGAACAGGCGCGCGGTCCCCTTCTCCGGGCCGGCGGCCATGTTCAAGAGCGTGACGTGAGTCCAGCGGTTGAACCGGACGGTGCGCGACAGGAGGCCGAAGTTGTACGGGTCGGGCTCGACCGCCACGACGCGGCCGCCGGGGCCGACGGCCGACGCCGCGAGCGCCACGAAGTAGCCGATGTTGGCGCCGACATCCAGGTAGGTCATCCCCGGGCGAAGGGCCGCTTGCAGGGCGCGCGTCTCGGCGAGTTCCCAGTGCCGGTCGCGGTACAGCGGCAGGCCGACGCCGCGGTCGCGCACGTCGGCGAAGACGACGCCGAACGGCGTGCGCACGGGGCGCACCGGCCGCCGCGCCGCGACCCACAGCCGGGCGGCGGTCTCGCGGCGGGCGGCGGCGTGCGTCAGCCGGTAGCGCCCCTCGGCGAGCGCGGCGCGGAGCCGGTGCGGCACGACGGCACAGTAGGCACGCTTCAACGGGTTCACCACTCGCCCCCCGCCGGGTTCGTCGTCCAGTCCAGCAGCGGCAGCACGACGCCGAGCCGCCCCTCGATCGTTTGCAGCGAACCGGTCGCGTCGATCTGGAAGTGCAGCACCGGGTCCACCACGTCCACCGCCCCGACGCCGAAGCGGTTCGCCGCGACCAGCAGGTGATACCGGCCCGGCGCCAGCAGGTGGCCCGGGACGCGGACGCGCGCCAGGTGCCGGCCCACCGCCTGCGGCCGGCAGAACACGCCGCGGGCGTCGCCGTCGCCGGTCGTGAACACCGTCAGGCCGTCGTCGCGGTTCAGGCGGAAGGCGACCTGCGCCGTCGTCGGGCGGAACACCTCGTAGCCGATCTCCAGGTCGAAGGGTTTGTCCGCGGCCAGCTGCGCGGCGGGCGTGCCGTCGGAGCCGCGGACGCGGGCGGCGCGGATCATGATGTCCTTCGACGGGTCGAGCTGGCGGTCGTCGCGCCACTCGGCGGCGAGGCCGTCGGCCTGCTTCAGGTACTCGCGCACCGCCGCGGCCGGGCTGCCGTCGAGCGTGACGCGGCCGCCCGCGAGGACGATGGCGCGGTTGCACAGCGCCTGCACCGTGGTCATGCTGTGGCTCACGAACAGCACCGTCCGCCCGCCGCGGCTGACCGACTTCATCGCCCCGATGCACTTGTCCTGGAACTGCTGGTCGCCGACCGCCAGCACCTCGTCCACGACCAGGATTTCGGGTTCGAGGTGCGCCGCGACGGCGAAGGCCAGGCGCATGTACATCCCGCTCGAATAATGTTTGACCGGCGTATCGAGGAATTTTTCCGTCTCGGCAAAGGCGACGATCTCGTCGAACTTACGGGCGATCTCGCGGCGCGACATGCCGAGGACGCTGCCGTTGAGGAATACGTTCTCGCGGCCGGTCAGCTCGGGGTGGAAGCCGGTGCCGACTTCGAGCAAACTGCCGAGCCGGCCGCGGAGCTCGGCCCGGCCGGCGGTCGGCTCGACGATGCGCGACAGCACCTTCAGCAGCGTGCTCTTGCCGGCGCCGTTGCGGCCGATGACGCCGACGATCTCGCCGGGTTGCACCTCGAACGACACGTCGTCGAGCGCCCAGAAGTCAGCGGGCTTGGCGGCGGGGGCGCGGCGCACGGCGCGGCGGGCGGCGGCGCGGAGCGCCTCCGTGAAGTTGTTGTCCGACCGGGCAGAGCCCAGCCGGTAACGCTTCCCCAGCCCCTCGACCCGGATCGCCGGCTTCATCCGCCCCCCACTCGGTGTTCTGCTCGATGTTGGTAGCCGCGGGCTTTAGCCCGCGCTCAGCTTCACGCGGGCTAAAGCCCGCGGCTACCAGCGAATCACCGCTCGCGCCACTTCAGATCGTGTCCGCGAACGACCGCTCGACGCGGCGGAAGTACCACAGCCCCACCACCGCCAGCCCCACTGCCACCGCCGCCGACACGCCGAACGAGTACCAATCGACCGGCCCGCCGAGCGCCGCGGCGCGGAACGCCGCCACCAGCCCGTAGGCCGGGTTCAGCGGCAGCCACGTCTGCGACACTGGCCCGAGTGCTTCGGGCGTCATGTACAGCGTCGGGGTGGCGAACATCCACAGCTGCACGCCGAACGTCAGCACGAACCGGAAGTCGCGCT
>DASPHQ010000009.1:0-7184 GCA_035629595.1 Urbifossiella sp.
CACCGGCCCGTACCACCTGATCGGCACCGCCCTGAACCTCGTGGCCGGCGACGAGCTGGCCGTGCAGGACCGGCGGGCGTCGTCGTTCGTGCTGTCCCCGGGGTTCTGCGGGAGCGACGAGACCGGGTACGCCGAGACCCCGGTGCCGACGACGTACCACGACCCGCGGACCCTCACCCTCGGCCGGGCGATGACCATCTCCGGGGCGGCCGCCGACCCGAACATGGCCACCCACAACTCGGCCGCGGTCACCGCCCTGATGACCGTGTTCAACGTCCGCCTCGGGTGGTGGATGGAGAACCCGCGGTATCCGCGCGGCAAGGCGCCGCCGGCGGCCCCCGGCGTCCAGCCCCGCCGGCCGTGGACCGCGTACCCGCCGGCCGGCGGCATGCTCGCCTCGCTGTTCCGGGAGCTGCTCGGCCTCACCCACGCCCGCGGCGAGTACGTCCACCTCACCGACGGCGGGCACTACGACAACACCGGGGTGTACGAGCTCGTCCGCCGCCGCTGCCGGTTCGTCGTCCAGGTCGACGCCGGCGCCGACCCCGGCGACCTGTTCGAGGACGTCGGCCAGCTCGTCCGCCGCGTCCGCGCCGACTTCGGCGTCCGCATCGAGATCGACCCCGCCCCCGTCCGCCGCACTGCCGACGGCACCAGCGGGTGGCACGTCGCCGTCGGCCGCATCCGGTACGACGACGTGGACGCCAACGCCCTCCCCGGCACCCTGGTGTACGTCCGCCCGACCCGCACCGGCGACGAGCCGGCCGACGTCCGCCAGTACGCCGACGCCCACCCCGACTACCCGCACACCACGACCGCCGACCAGTTCTTCGACAACGACCAGTTCGAGGCGTACCGGACGCTCGGCGAGCACGTCGCGCTGAGCGTGTTCGAGGACGCCACCCGGGTCGCCCGGAACTGGCCGCCGAAGCCGAACGCGACCGCCGACGAGTACCGGCGGGCGGTCCGCGGGCTGTTCGCCGAGGTCCACGGCCGCTGGTACCCGCCGCCGGCCGGGATCGAGGCCGGGTTCCAGACGGCCGGGCAGGACTGCGCCACCCTGATGAGCGAGTTCCGCAAGGACAAGCGGCTGGCCGGGTTCGTCCGCGACATGTACCCGGAGCTCACCCCCGCCGCCCCGCCGGCGGAGAACACGGCCCCGACCCCGGCCCCCGACCGGACCGAGGACGTGGAGCTGCTGGCGACCAACCAACTGCTCGACGTGATGGAGCGGGCGTGGCACGGCATCCGGCTGGCCACCCACTACGACCACCCGATCAACCGCGGGTGGATGAACGCCTTCCGCCGGTGGTCCTCGTCCGACGCCTTCCGCCGCGCCTGGCCGGTCATCCGCGGGGAGTACGGCAAGGACTTCGTCCGGTTCTGCGAGCGGTCGCTCAACCTCCCCGCCGTCCGCGCCGTGCCCGAAGAGATCGACGCGACGGCGCACGCCGACCGGGTGAGGCTGCTGGACGGGGAGTTCGCCAGCGAGTGGGGGAGCCGGCTCGGGCGGGTGAAGGAGAAGCGGTCGGCCCCGGACGCGGCGCCGCCGCCGGCGACCGTGCCGACGCCGTTCTTCGAGGAGTACGCGGGCGCGGCGCCCGGCCTCCTGGCGAAGGTCGTCGCCCAGGTCGGCGCGGCCGGCGAGGCCGGCCTGTTCGCGCGCGGCTGGCTGCTGTACCTGTCCGAGCTGGCGCACGACGGGCAGGACCGGCCGATCGACCGACTCCTCGACTACCCCGTCGGGCTGGTGGCGGTCGTGCCGCGCGGCACCGCCGGGGGGGTGCTGAACTTCGAGGTTCTGTTCTGGGTCCGCCCGGCGTACCGGTCGCTCGGCCTCGGCCGGTCGGGGGTCGAGCACACCGCGCCCGACGGCACGCGCGGGCAGCTGTACGTGTGGGTCCGGGACGAGTTGCGCCGGCTCCACGGCCCGGGGAAGGTCCGCCTGTGGGCGCACTACCCGGCCGGGACGAACACCCGCGGCGAGCGGCCGCAGCGCGACATGTGGCTGAACTTCTGCCACGACTACGACTTCCGCCGCCACGACCGGCCGCGCGCCGCCGGCGAGGAGCCGCTGTGGGTCAGTGTGAAGTTCGACGTGCCGTGAGGCGGGCGTTCAGCCCGGGATGACGCCGCGCGCCGCGAGGTCGCCCAGCACCGCGGCGACACCCTCTGCCACCGAGAGTGCCGCCGTGTCCAGCGTCAGCTCGGCGGCCGTCGGCGGCTCGTAGGGGTCGTCGATGCCGGTGAACCCGGCCGCCTTCCCGGCCGCGACTGTGGCGCGGGCCTGGCGGTACAGCCCCTTCGGGTCGCGCCGCTCGCACGTCTCGATCGGCGTGTTCACGAACACCTCCACGAACGGCAGCCCCGCCGCCGCGTGAGCCGCGCGGGCGGCGTCGCGGTCCGCCCGGTACGGGCTGATGAAGCTCGTCAGCACCACCAGCCCGGCGTCGGCGAACAGCTTCGCCACCTCGCCGACGCGGCGGACGTTCTCGACCCGGTCGGCCGCGGCGAAGCCCAGCCCGAACCGGCCCGCCGCGGCCGGGTCGTAGCCGCGGGTGTCGGTCAGAATCTTCGGGCTGGCGTTGAGGCCGAAGCGGACGTTGTCGCCGTCGAGGACGTAGGCGGCGCGGCCGGCGCGGACCAGCGCCGCCTCCACGGCCGTCGCCAGCGTGCTCTTGCCGGAGCCGCTGAGGCCGGTGAACCACACGGTCGCGCCGGCCTGCCCCAGCAGCGCGGCGCGGTCGGCGCGGGTGACGGTGCCGGCGTGGTGGAAGACCTGCGGGGGCGGGAGTTCGGACATGCGGTTAGTTTACAGCGCCGCCAGCACCGCCGCGTGCCGCGGGCCGAGCGCCGTCAGCTCGAAGCGCCGGCGGGTCTCGTCCACGGGCGTGATGACGACGCGGAGGTGATCCGCCGGCAGCGTGACTTCGACCTTGTCGGCCCACTCGACGACGCAGACGCCGTCGCCGTGGAAGTACTCGTGGACGCCGAGGTCGGCGAACTCGCGGGGGCCGGCGAGGCGGTAGGCGTCGAAGTGGTAGACCGGCAGCCGGGCCGGGTACTCCTGGATGAGGACGAACGTGGGCGACGTGACCGCCGCCGGGTTGCGGACGCCGAGGCCTTCGGCGACGGCGCGGGTGAGGTGCGTCTTGCCGGCGCCGAGCGGCCCGACGAGCGCGACGACGGCGCCGGGGAACAGCAGCGCGCCGAGGCGGCGGCCAAGCGCCTCGGTGGCGGCGAGGTCGGGGATGTCGAGGGTCATGGTGAACGAGCCGCCGCTTGCGGCGTTGCAGGGTGTACCCTGCAACGCCGCAAGCGGCGGAAGGGTTACTTCTTCGCCGCCTTGTTGCGCCGGGCCGTCATGTAGCGCAGGTAGGCGTGCATGAACTCGTCGAGGTCGCCGTCGAGCACTTTCATCACGGCCGGGTTCTTCACGTCGATGCCGTCGCGCTCGTCGCGCACCAGCGTGTACGGCTGCATCACGTAGCTGCGGATCTGCGACCCGAACGCGATCTCGCCCTTCGCGTCGTACCGCTGGGCCATGTCGCCCATCCGCTTCTGCTCCTCGATGGCGAACATCCGCGACTTCAGCAGCGCCAGCGCGTTGGCGTAGTTCTTCGGCTGGCTCCGCTCCGTCCGGCTCTCGCCGCGCACCTCGACGCCCTTGTACTGGTAGATCAGCCGGACGCCGCTCTGCGTCTTGTTCTGGTGCTGCCCGCCGGGGCCGCCGGAGCAGAACGTCTGCATCTCCAGCATCTTCTCGTTCACCTCGATCTTGATGGTGTCGTCCAGCTCCGGCAGCACGTCCACGGCGGCGAAGGACGTCTGCCGGGTGTCGCCGGAGCCGAACGGGCTGATGCGGACGAGCCGGTGGACGCCGATCTCGCTCTGCATGTACCCGTAGGCGTACGGCCCGCCGATCTTGAACGTGACGCTCATGATGCCGGCTTCCTGGTTCGGCTCCAGGTCCTGCTCCTCCACGTCGAAGTCGTGGTCCTTCGCCCAGCGGACGTACATGCGGTAGAGCATCTCGGCCCAGTCGCAGGCCTCGGTGCCGCCGGCGCCCGGCTTGATGGTGACGATGGCGTTCGCCGAGTCCGTCTTGCCGCTCATCATCGCCTGCAGCTCGAACGCCGTGTACTTCTCCTCGGCCTGCGCCAGCGCGGGTTCGAGCTCGGCCTCGAACGCGGCGTCCTCCTCGGCGAGCTCGGCCATCGCCGTCAGGTCGGCGGCGGCGGCGGTGAGCGCCTCGAACGGCTTCAGCAGGCTGTTCGCCACCTTCAGCTGCTGGATCGTGCCCTTGGCCTTCTCCTGGTTGTCCCAGAAGCCGGGTTCGCCCTGCTTCGCTTCGAGCTCGTCGCGGACACGCGTTTTTCCAGCGACATCAAAGAGAGTCTCGGAGCTGGGTGAGGCGGGCGCAGAGCTCGTCGGTGCGGCGGCGGAGGTCGGGGTTCATGGGTGCGTCCTTTCGCGGAGCCGGGCTACGGGTTGGAGAGTAGCATAGGGGGCACGGGTTCGGGGGACCGGGTTTTGAGCCCGGAGGGCGACGGCGTGTAGCCCGGGGTGCAACCCCGGGCGGCCTACGGCGGAGTTCGATCCGCGTCACTCTCACGATCCACCCGACGCCCGCCCGGGGTTGCACCCCGGGCTACGCGCCGTCGCCCTCCGGGCTCAAGACAAACCGCGCTCAGCATACACGGGGAACGATCATGGGTCGGTTGGCAGGCAAGGTCGCGGTCGTCACCGGCGGCGGGTCGGGCGTCGGCAAGGCGACGGCGCTGCTGTTCCTGAAGGAAGGCGCGCAGGTCGTCATCGCCGGCCGCGACGCCGCCAAGCTCCTGGCCGTGGCGTCCGAAGCGAACGCCGGCGACGCCCTCCGCACCGTCCCCGCCGACGTGAGCCGGGCCGCCGACTGCCAGAACCTCATCCGCGCCGCCACCGAGGCGTTCGGCCGCGTGGACATCCTGGTGAACAACGCCGGCACGAACATCAAGGACCGCACCGTCCGCGAGCTGACGCCGGAGAGCTGGGACATGATGATCGGGGCGAACCTGCACGGCGCCTTCTACTGCACGAAGGCGGTGCTCGACCAGATGTTCGCCCGCAAGGACGGGGTGATCGTGAACGTGGTGTCGGTGGCGGGGAAGCGCGCCAACCCGCTCGGCGGCGCCGCCTACGTCGCCGGCAAGTTCGGCATGGGCGGGTTCGGCCTGGTGCTGTCGAACGAGGAGAAGGACAGCGGCGTCCGCGTCAGCAACGTCTACCCCGGCGAGATCGACACGCCGATCCTGGCGGCGCGGCCGAGGCCGGTGACGGAGGAGCAGCGGGCGCTGATCCTCAAGCCGGAGGATGTGGCCGACGCCGTCCTGTTCGTGGCGACGCTGCCGCCGCGGGTGTCGGTGCCGGAGCTGGTCATCAAGCCGACGGCGCAGATGTACTGGTGATGGGTTCCGAAAACTGAGCCGGCCCCGTGAGGGGTCGGAGCATCCGGCGCTGGGCAGGCTCCGACCCCTCACGGGGCCGGCTCAGAAGGGCAATTCGAAACTACCCCTCCACGACTTCGATCGTGATGCACGACACGTTGTCGCGCGAGTTCTGGTCGAGCGCCAGCTGGCCGAGGCCGTCGGCGAGTTGCTGCATGTCGGTCGCCTCCGTGATCACCGTCGCGAGCTGCTCGTCGGGCACCACGCCGGTCAGGCCGTCGGAGCAGAGCAGGAAGCGGTCGCCGTCCTGCACCGGCACCACCGTCACCTCCGGCCCGTCGCCGACCTCCTTGCTGCCGAGGTACTTCCACAGCACGTTCTTGAACCGGTGGTCCTTCGCCTCCGCGGGCGATATCGTCTTGGCCTCCACCAGCGCCTGCGCGAGCGAGTGGTCCACCGTGAGCTGCTGAATCTTCCCCTTGCGGACGAGGTACGCCCGGCTGTCGCCGACGCCGGCGACGAACACCTCCGAACCCTTCCGCCACACCGCCATGACGACGGTGGTGCCCATGTTCTTCATGTCCTTGTCGAGGGCGCCCATCGCCATGATCTCTTCGTTCGCCTGCACGATGGCCCGGCGGGTGACGGCCTTGACCGCCTCGTGGTTCTGGGCGGGCGTCGTGTTCTTGCGGATCTCGCGCGGCACGATCTCGACGGCCCGCTTGCTGGCGACCTCGCCGGCCGCCTGGCCGCCCATCCCGTCGGCGACGACGCACACCGTCAGGTCGGGGTACTGCTTGACGTCGACGGAGTCCTCGTTGTTCTCCCGGTAGTTCCCGAGGAGGCTGCACTTGCCGATGTTCAGGGTGAACGCCATGAGACCGGTCCCCGGGTCCGGGAGGCGGGGCGCGACCGCACCTCCGCGGGTGTTAACGTCAACTTACATCGCGCGCCGGCGGCGTGCAACGCGCCCGCGGCGAATCCACAAATGCCGCCACCGGTTAGGGTCGGCTTCCGCGGCCGCCGCCGACCGGGTAGAGTTCCCCGCCGACCGGTTGCCGCCGGTGGGCTTTCCGCCCGACGTGGGGGTTCGATAATGCCGGCCGAGCGGGTTGTACTGGTCCACGACTGGCTGACCGGGCTGCGCGGCGGCGAGAAGTGCCTCGAACCGCTCGCCCGCCGCTGGCCCGACGCCCGCCTCCTCACGCTCCTCCACAAGCGCGGCAGCGTGCCGCCCGACATCGAACGGCTGCGCATCACCCCCAGCCGGCTCAACCGGCTCCCGCGGGTGGACCGTTACTACCGCTACCTCCTGCCGCTGATGCCGTTCGCCGCTGGCTGGAATGTGACCGATGCGGACCTGGTGGTGAGCCTGAGTCATTGCGTGGCCAAGAGCGCCCGGCCGCCGGCGGGGGTGCCGCACGTCTGCTACTGCTTCACCCCGATGCGCTACGCCTGGCACATGCAGGGCTCGTACTTCCGCGCCACCGGCCTCGCCGGGAAGCTGAAGGCCGCGGCCGTGGGCGCCCTGATGGGCCGCATCCGCGACTGGGACCGCCGCACCGCCGACCGCGTGACGCACTTCGTCGCCATCAGCAAGACGGTGCGCGACCGCATCCGCGAGTGCTACGACCGCGACAGCGTGGTGATCTACCCGCCGGTGGAGACCGACTTCTTCACCCCGGCCGCGGTGCCCCGGGAGGACTACTACCTGGTCGTCTCGGCGCTGGCCCCGTACAAGCGGTTCGACCTGGCGGT
>DASPHQ010000010.1:0-4676 GCA_035629595.1 Urbifossiella sp.
TGCCGTGAGGCACGGCTACACGCCGTAGGGCGTCGTTCTCTTACCTGGTGCTCGGCCACCTGCCTGGGGCACCAATCTCGATACATCAAACGTGGTCACGCCGAAGCGCGCTGCCGCAGACGGTCGCCGCCTATGGCTATCTGCGACCCATAGCGAACCAGGGTGGGGGCCGCTGCTGAACGGGGTCGTTCGGCGGCGCAGCCCCGACGCTCGCGGACGGCTCCTCCGCGGGCTGGTAGAATGCCCGCGGAGGTGTCCCATGATCCAGACGGTCGAGGCGGTGGTCGAGGCCGACGGCCGCGTCCGGCTGCTCGGTGCCGTTCGGGTGGACGGCCCGCGACGGGCGCTGGTGACCGTGCTGGAAGAGCCGGCCGCGGTGCCCGGTGAGACCGCCCTGCTGGCCGAGGCGGCGCTGGCGGAGGACTGGAACCGGCCGGAGGAGGACGCGGCGTGGTCGCACCTTCAGCCGGCCAAGTAGTGCTCGTCCCGTTCCCGTTCTCCGACCTATCGCAGTCCAAGGTCCGGCCGGCCGTGTGCCTGGCCGCGGCCGGCCGGGACGACTGGGTGCTGTGTCAGATCACCAGCAGCACCTACGGCGACCCGCTCGCGGTCCCGCTGGACGCCCCGGACTTCACGTCCGGCGGGCTGCTGGTGGCGAGCTTCGCCCGACCGGGCAAGCTGTTCACCGCCCACGCCGGCCTGCTCGTCCGGGCGGTCGGCGTCCTGACCCCGGCGGCGGTCGACCGAGTGCTGTCGGCGGTGGTGGCGGTGCTGCGGCCCGCGCCCGGCTCCTGAGCGTCTCCGCCGGTCCGCGGGCGCACCGCACCCGGCGTGAAACGGAGACGACCCGGCGCGCGAGCGCCGGGCCGGGTTGACAGTTCGCGGGCGAGCCGGGCCGGGTCACGCCGGCTTCCAGTCCTTCCCGAGTTCGACCTGGTACTCGGTCTTCCCGTCCTCGACGGTCAGCCCGCCGGGGAGGGCGTACCGGCTCGGGGCGGCGCCCTTCTTCGCGGGGCCGGCCGCCTCCCGCACCAGCGCGGCCGAGTACTTCCCGACCGGCATCCACCCGATCTGGAACGTCCCGTCCGCGTTGACCGGGATGCCGAACGACTCGCCCTTCTCGTGGAACAGCTTCAGCTGCACCTTCTCGCCGGCCGGGAACGTGACCGGCTTGCCGCCCTGCACGACCCGGCCGTTGAACGCGTCCACCGTCGGGCCGTCGAACGGCTTGTTCGACCCACACCCGACCGCCGCCAGCGCCACGCCGGCGGCCAGGGCCAGGCTCCAAATCCGTCGCATCGAGTTCGCCTCGTGGTTGATGTCCTGGGGGGCGCCGGCCCCACGCCGGGGCCGGCGCGGCGGGTCGGTCAGTCGGCGAGGATCGTGTCGCCGGCCGCGGGGGTCATGAACGGGACGACCTGCCGGTAGTTGTCCGTGTGCCGGATCGAGCGGACGCTGCCGTCGCCCATGCCGAACAGGGTCGCGCCGGGGTACGGGCCGCCCCACCGGTTGTAGGCGTCGAGGTCGGGCTTATCCTGCACCACCACGAACGTGTACCGGAGCCAGTTCTGGTTGGTCGGGTACTGCGTCACCCCGGCGAAGTTGGCGTACGGGTCGTTCGCGTCGGCGGTGCCGGCCCCGGCCATCCAGTCGATCGTGTCCGGGCCGTGCGACCGCAGCAGGCCGAACCCGGCCCAGATGCCGGCGGCCGCGATCGGCTCGTCGAGCTTGTCGCGCAGCGACCCGTTGGACATGGTGAACTGCCCGGCCCCGCGGCTGTTGTACACCTGCGTGGCCATGGCCTTCGAGCCGACCAGCACGGTGTTGGACGAGCCGTCGGAGATGGTCTCGATCCGCCGGCGGAACGTGCTCCACTGCGTCGGCGTGCTGGAGTTCCAGGCGCCGGGCGTGTACCCGCCGCTGCCGTTCGGGGTGGTGTTCTGCCCGGACCCGAGGACCATGGCGTTGCCCGCGTAGTCGCTCACCGGGCCGGCCTTCCAGATGCCGTCCCACCCGCCGGACGGGTTGTACGGGTCGGCGGCCAGGCCGCTGCCGGCGCGGCCGGGCTCCAGGAACGTCTTGATCGGGGTGGTGAAATTCCACGCGTTGTACAGGTTCCCCTGCTCGATGAACGGCAGGATCTTGAAGGCCCAGCTCGTCCCCTCGGCCATCTGGGGGCGGGGCGGGTTGACGTTCCACGGCGGCCCGAACGCCCACCAGGTGTATTCCTGGGTGCCGTTGTGCGGCAGCTGCTTGTGGACGTCCTGGTAGTTGTGGAACGCCAGGGCGATCTGCTTGAGGTTGTTCTGACTCTGGGCCCGGGCGGCGGCCTCGCGGACCTTCTGCACGGCCGGCAGGAGCATGCCGATCAGGATGGCGATGATGGCGATCACCACCAGCAGCTCGATGAGCGTGAACGCCCGACGAGCCGGGAGGGGGAAACGACGAATCATGGACTCCTCAGACGACTGAGAGACGGAGGGGGTAACGGTGTTGGGCGGAGGGCGAACACGGACGCGGCGGAACCCGCGCGGGGTAGGCGGTGGTATTCTAACGCGACACCCGGCGGCTTCAACCCGATTCGAGCCCCCGGTTGGAGTGAGCGTCCCGCGCCGGGATTCACCGAAAACCGCATCGCGGGGGGTGTCCTGCCGAACCCGCCGTCGCAGACCGCCGGCTCACCCGCGCTTTTCGCTGGCTCGCACGGTCCCGTTGTGGTTTGCTACCCGGGCGACTGCTGAGATTTTTGTTCGGTCGCAGAGGCGCACCCGCCGCCGGGCCGATTCCGGCTCGGGCCGCGGCCGGCGGTCTGCTAGGATGTCGGTCGAGGTGTCACCATGCCGCTCCCGCCGTCCGTCATCCACACCGACCCCGACATCATGGGCGGCGTCCCCGTGTTCGTCGGCACCCGCGTCCCGGTCCGTACCCTGCTGAACTACCTGGCCGCCGGCGACACGCTGGCCGAGTTCCTGGATCACTTCCCGACCGTCTCCCGCGAGCAGGCCGTCGCCGCGCTCGGCTACGCCACCGACCTGCTGGTGAGCCATGCGCGTTCTGCTTGACGAGTGCGCCCCTCGGCCGCCCCGCCGGTAGTTCCCCAGCCACGACGTGCGGACGATTCGGGTGATGGGGTGGGCCGGCAAGAAGAACGGCGAACTGCTGGCGCTGATGGCCGCCGCGGGGTTCGAGGTGCTGCTGACCGTTGATCGGAACTTGAGCCACCAGCAGAACCTGTCCGCCGCCGGGGTGGCCGTGGTCGTCATGGTCGCGGCGAGTAATCGGCTGCCCGACCTGGTCCCGGTGGTTCCGGCGGTCGAAGCCGCCCTCGCGACCGTCAAGCCGGGTGACGCCGCGGAGGTTTCGGTCTGACCACCGTCACGGCGCCGAGCAAGGCACGCCGACGGCCGCCTTACGGCCGCCCGCTCCCGACCGAGACCGGACCGGACAGTACGCCGCCCGGCGGACTCGCGGGCTGAACGCCCGGGTAGCGCGGCGGGATCGTCGTCCCGCGCGGCCCGGCGATCGGCAACTGCGGCCCCCGCGGCTCGAACGTCAGGCACCGCCCCCACCGGGCCTGCGGCAACTCGCCCTGCGACGGGTCCAGTTCCGGCGGCGTCGTCCGCCAGGCGCGGCCCGAGCCGATCGCCCGCCGACCCTCCTCGAACAGACCCGTCATCGCCACCGGGTCGAACGTGCCGCTCGACCCCGCGGCCGCGTACTCCGCCGGGATCGCCGTCTGGTGGTAGTCCATCCCGTTCAGCAGGCAGAACGTCCACAGCCGCTGCAAGTCCCCCCGCGTCTGGGCGTAAATCATCGTCGAGACGGACTTGCCGGCCAGCGCCAGGGCGCTCGGGTTGATCACCTCGGGGTCGGCGTACAGCTTCCCCGCGACGATGACGTACACGTTCGTCCCCACCAGGTTCAGCGTGCGCCGGTCCCGCAACTCCGGGGGCACGTACGGGGGGTAGAAGAACAGCGCCTGCGACACCCCGCCGTCCCCGTGCCGCTCGGTGTGCCGCACCCCGTCCACGCTCACGTCGATCCGCGACGGCGGGAACACCCCCGGGATCGCCGCCGAGCCGAGCATGACGGAGATGATGAGCTCGCGGTCGCCCGGCCCGTTCCGGCTGGCGATGTGCCCGACGTCCCAGACGACGAACCGTCGCCCCTCCTCCTCCGTCGTGCCGAGGATCAGCCGCCGGCCGGCCCGGTGGGCGTCGGCCAGCCCGGCCACCATCTCCGGGGTGACGGTGTCGGAGATCAGCTTCCGCAGCGGCCCGGTGTCGGTGAACGCCTCCCCGCCGAGGAGGCCGCGGACGTACTGCTTCTTGAAGATGTCGCGGTCCGTCAGGGTGGTGTAGAACCGGTGCATCTGGGCGTCGTACGCCGGGCCGAGGAAGGCGAACGGGGCGATGAGGGCGCCGGTGCTGATGCCGGTGACCACGTCGAAGCACGGCCGGTCGCCGCGCTGGGTCCAGCCGACGAGCACGCCGGCCGAGTACGCCCCGTAGGAGCCGCCGCCGGACAGGCACAGGACGTTCCGCGGCGGCCGGCCGGGCGGGGCGTCCTTGAGGAGTCGGTCCTTGATCACGGCTCCGAGTTCCTGGGACGACGCGCCGAACCGGTCGATGCCGACGACCTGCTCGAGCTCCGCCTGGGCCGCCGGGTCGATGATG
>DASPHQ010000011.1:0-2097 GCA_035629595.1 Urbifossiella sp.
GAGCTGGTCCTGTCCCGCACCTACCGGCTGGCGACCGACGCCCACGCGGGGAACCTCGCGGCCGACCCGGACAACGTGTTCCTGTGGCGGATGGCGCCGCGGCGGCTCGAGGCCGAGGCGTTCCGCGACGCGGTCCTCGCCGTCGGCGGCACCCTCGACCCGACCCCGCCGGCCGGCGGGCCGTTCGCCAAACTCCACCCGTACCGGGCGGCCGAGTACTTCAGCTTCCAGCCGGCGTTCGGCCCCGACCTGTTCGACGCCCCGCACCGGAGCGTCTACCTGCCCGTCGTCCGCGGGGTGCTGCCCGAAGTGTTCGGGCTGTTCGACTTCGCCCCGCCCGACCGGCCGGTCGCCGAGCGCGACCGGAGCACCGTCCCGGCGCAGGCGCTGTACCTGATGAATAACCCGTGGGTGGTCGCCCAGGCCCGCCACGCCGCCCGCCGGCTCCTCGCCGCGGCCGGCGACGACGCGGCCCGGGTGGCGCGGCTCTACCGGCTCGCCTACTCGCGGCCACCGAGTGCCGCCGAGGCCGAGCGGGCGCTGGCCTTCCTCGCCGGCCCCGACGGACTCCTGCCGCCGCCGAAGGGGGCGGCCCCGCTCACGTCCGACGGGCTCCGCGAGGAGCGGTGGGCGAGTCTGTGCCAGGTGGTGTTCGCGTCCGCCGAGTTCCGCACGCTCCGCTGAGAGGTCGTCCCCATGCTCACCCGCCGGCAAGCGCTGCGGTCGGCGTCCGCCGGGTTCGGCTCCCTGGCGTTCGCCGGGCTCGCGGCCGAGGCCGCCGCCCGCGACGCCGGCCCGCTCGCGCCGAAGGTCCCACACTTCGCCCCGAAGGCGAAGCGGGTCATCTTCCTGTGCATGCGCGGCGGCCCGAGCCACATGGAGACGTTCGACCCGAAGCCGCGCCTCACCGCCGACCACGGCAAGCCCGGCCGGCTCCCCGGCTGCAAGCTCCTCGGCTCCCGCTGGGGCTTCAAAAAGCACGGCCAGAGCGGCCTCGACGTGGTCGACCTCCTCCCCGAGACGGCGCAGCACGCCGACAAGCTGTGCGTGCTGCGGGGGATGCACACCGACAACGAGAACCACCCGCAGGCGCTCGAGCAACTCCACACCGGGAGCTTCCAGTTCGTCCGCCCGAGCGTGGGGAGCTGGGTGCTGTACGGGCTCGGCACCGAGAACCGGAACCTCCCCGGGTTCGTCAGCATCAACCCGCTCACGGCGCTCGGCGGCACCCGGTACTACCAGAGCGCGTTCCTCCCGGCCGCGTACTCGGCCACACTCCTCGGCGACGCCAGCCGGCCGACCGCGAACCCGGCCGTCGGCAACCTGTCGAGCCCGCGGCTCACCCCGGCCGGGCAGCGGGCGCAGCTCGACCTGCTCGGCGCCATGAACCGCGACCTCGCCGCCCGCACGGCCGACCCGCACGTCGAGGGGATGATCCAGAGCTTCGAGCTGGCGTTCCGCATGCAGGGCGAGATGCCGCGGGTCATGGACCTGTCTGGCGAGACGAAGGAGACGCTGGCGCTGTACGGCGTCGGCGGCCCGGCCGACACGTTCGGCCGGCAGTGCCTCCTGGCCCGCCGGCTGGCCGAGGCCGGGGTGCGGTTCGTCGAGGTCACGCACACCGAGTGGGACCTGCACGGGTCGCTGACGGCCGGCATGGTCCGCAACTGCGGGCAGATCGACCGGCCGGTCGCCGGCCTCCTGGCCGACCTCGACCGCCGCGGGCTGCTGCGGGACACGCTGGTGGTCTGGGGTGGGGAGTTCGGCCGCACCCCGGAGGACCCGACCCAGGACGGGCGGGGGCACAACAACAAGGGCTTTTCGCTCTGGCTCGCCGGCGGCGGGGTGAAGGGCGGGCGGACCCACGGCGCGACCGACGACCACGGGTACGAGGCCATACAAGGCCGGGTCCACGTCCACGACCTGCACGCCACGGTCCTGCACCTGCTGGGCTTCGACCACCAGAGCTTCACGTATCGCTACGCCGGCCGCGACTTCCGCCTGACCGACGTCCACGGCCGGGTGGTCAGCTCCCTCCTCGCCTGATCCCCGGGGCCGCCCGGGGGACCGATCACAGGAGTTTGAGGCCCCAGAAAC
>DASPHQ010000012.1:0-3975 GCA_035629595.1 Urbifossiella sp.
CCGGCCCCGCGGAAGATGTACTGCTCGCTCCTGGGCTGGCGTTCCCGGACTGCTCCCACCTCCCAGATCCGGACCGTGTGGTCGTTCGCAGTCGTCACGAGCCGCCGCCCGTCCGGCGCGAACGCCAGATCCTGGATGTCCCCGGTGTGGCCGTACAGCGTCACGTGCTCCCCCCCGGTCGGGATGTCCCACACCCTCACCGTGGTGTCGGTGTGGCTCGCCACGTACCGCTCGTTTGGGCTGAACGCCAGCCGCCGCGTATTCGTCCGGGGGTCCGCAAAGACGCCGCGGGTCGCTCCGCTGCCCGCGTCCATCACGGTCACGCCGGCGTGGAATTGGGCGACGGCCAGCAGCTTGCCGGACGGGCTGAACTCGGCGCGATCGAGGAACGTGATCATCCGCCCGGGGCGGAACTCGGGGACCGGTCGGCCGTCGGCCACGCGGACCAGCAGCCCGGTGGTTCGGGTAG
The DNA here is from genome assembly GCA_035629595.1 of Urbifossiella sp. Classification (GTDB taxonomy): domain Bacteria; phylum Planctomycetota; class Planctomycetia; order Gemmatales; family Gemmataceae; genus Urbifossiella. The sequence continues at coordinate 470 of DASPHQ010000012.1, forward strand.
TACACAGGACGTGTTCGCCGTCGGGGGTGAAGGCCATCGGCTTGCCCGGGAGCTTGAGGGACCGGGCCAGCGCCCCGGTTTCGAGGTCCCAGACACACAACTCGCCGGTGAGCGGCCCCGTGATCGGCTGCTTGCCGTCGTACCCCGCCGTGACCAGGCGTTTCCCGCCGGCGGGGAAGACGGCGACCTGTATCTGACACCGTGGCCGGGTCAGCCGGTGTCGGGGCCGCTCCGCCGGGAGGGCGTCCGGGGGAACGTCCCAGACCTCGACCACCTCGCCGGTCAGCAGCGCGAGCCGGGTGCCGTTCGGGCTGAACACGAGCCGGGAGTCGTGCGCCGTCGGGCTGCACACGAGGGCGCCCATCCCGGGGCGGCAGAGCTGTTTGAGGAAGCCCCACTCCCACCGCCGGAACTCCTCCGGGCACTCGTCGAGCAGCTGGCTGGCGCGGGCGAAGTTGCCGACCAGCCACGCCTGCCGGGCGGCCAGGAACCGGTACGTGTACACCGCGCTCCGCTCGGCGCGCACCTTCACCTTGAGATCGTCGTTCGCCCCGTCCCGCTCCGCGACCGTCTTGTTCAACGACTGGATCGCTCCGTCCCGCTGCCCGACGGTCCGGGTCAGGTCCAGGTTGGTCTGCTCCGTCTCATTCCGCGCGGACTGGATTCGGTCGGCGGTGACCGCGAGCACGGCCACGGCCGATGCCAGGATCAGGAACGCGACCGCCAGCCCGGCCGCCACCAGCCCGCGGTTCCGCCGCGACCACTTCCGGAGGCGGTGCGCGAGCGTCGGCCGGCGGGCCAGCACCGGGCGGTCCTCCAGGGCTCGCGTCAGGTCGTCGGCGAACTCCCGCGCGGTGGCGTACCGCTCGGCCGGCTCCTTCGCCATCGCCTTCAGCACCACCGTCTCCAGGTCGCGCGGGACGGCCGGCGCGAGGGCACGCGGGGCGGGCGGCTCCTCGGACGCGATCCGCCGCAGAACGTCGTGCGGCTCGTCGCCGGGGAAGGCCGGGTGGAGCGTGAGCAACTCGTAGAGCGTGGCGCCGAGCGAGTAGACGTCCGTCCGGTGGTCGACGGCGGCGCCGGCCGCCTGCTCGGGGCTCATGTACCGGAGGGTGCCGAGCATCTCGCCGGTGCGGGTCAGGTCGCCCGAGCCGGGAAGTCGGGCGAGCCCGAAGTCGGCCACCCAGAGGTGCCCGCCCGGCTCGACCAGGAGGTTTCCCGGCTTGACGTCGCGGTGGACGATGCCGAGGTCGTGGGCGTGCTGGAGGGCGTCGGCCGCGACGGCGGCGAGCCGAGCGGCCGCGCGGTAGTAGTCGGCCGCGGGCGGCGCGGCGAACGGGAGCGGTTGGACCTTCTCCGCGGAGGCTTCGACCGGTGTCGGCGTGGACGGTCCGGTATCGGCCGCGGTGATAACGGGGGTATCCGCCGCCGGGCCGGACCGGCACCGGAGTTGGCGGACGACCGCGGCGAGCGACCGGCCCTCGACGAACTGCATCGCCAGGAACAGCGACTCACCCTCGGCCCCGGCCGCGTACACCGGGACGACGTGCGGGTGGTGCAGCGAGGCGGCGGCGTGGGCCTCGTTGCGGAACCGCTGTCGGGTCCGGTCGTCCGGCGCCGGGGCCGCGACCACTTTGAGCGCCACCCGCCGGCCCAGCGAGGGCTGCTCCGCCTCGTAGACCACCCCCATCCCGCCGCGGCCGACCTGACGGAGGATGCGGAACTCGCCCAGTCGACTCTCGGCCGCGAGGTCGCACCCCGGGTGCTCGTGGTGGGTCGCGCGCGGCGAGGCGACCCGCAGGAAGTCGAAGCCGTCCAGGCACCCCGCCAGTTGCTCGGCCACGGCCGGGTAGCGGGAGACGAACTCGGCGTGGTCCGGGCGGCGACCGGCGTCGATTTCCGCCTGGTAGTCCTGAATCGCCAGGAAGACGCGCGGGTCGGCCAGCGGGTCGGACGGGGTGTCTTGGACGGGGGTCACGGGCGACTCTCATCCCGGCGTGGTGGCGATAGCCGAAAAGGGCCGGATCGCGCCCGAAATCCGCCGCGCGGCCGGCCGTTACTGCTGTCCCTCGACGGAGCAGCGGAGTTGGTACAACCCCCGGACCCAGAGCTTCTGGACCGCGTCCACGCTCCGCCCCATCCGACCAGCCACCTCGTCGAACGACAGCCCCTCCATCTGCCGGAGGACGATCACCTCGCGGTAGTCAGGCTGAAGCCTCGCCAGGGCGTCTGCGAGGAGGACGGCCTGTTCCCGACGAACGGCCGCCCCGCTCGGGGATTCGCCGCGATCAACGATCCCGCGGTCGAGTTGGTCCGACGACGAGTCGAGCTCACGCTCCAGGGTGCGCTCCAGGTCCACGTCCCGGGCCTGGGTGCCGCCGTAGCGGCGGACCAGCCGGGCCGTCTGGCTCGCGAGCACCCGCCGCAGCCATGCGAGGAGGACCGGCTCGACCTCGCCCTGGAACCGGTCGAAGTAGCGATGGGCCTCGAGGAAAGTGTCCTGGACGAGGTCCGCCGGGTCGGCCTTTCCGCGCAGCCGCCGCCCGATCTGCACGCGGGCCAAGAGGGTGAGGTAGTTCCGATACCGTTCCAGCAACCGGCCGAGCCCATCCGCACTCTCGCGGGCCGCGCGGATGAGTTGCCCCACGTCTGGAGTGGCCTCAGGCCCCATTCTCACAACCCCGCAGCCGGTCGGACAGGGGTAGTGTAACCCGGCGAGGGGTACGGACGCAGGGGTTGCTCCCGGATCGCCCTTCGGCTCGACTATCTCGGCTCCGGGGCGAATGAGCGGTGGAGCGGTGTGAACCCGTAGTTGCAGATGGAGAATGCTGCCACGCGACCGGGGAATGATCATGCGGTCCTTGTTCCTGGATCCAGATCAACCTTGCGCACGTCGGTCCGACAAACCCGGCGCACGAATCCTTCAGGCGGTTTCACGCGAAGTTCGCAACCTGTTCGCCCAACCACCCCCCACCAACGGCCACGAACTCCTATTCTCTCGCCCCCGCTCAACCGACCGAGCATTCGCAACCCCTGACCCAGCACCCGCTCGCGACGAAATCTCGCGCCGATCTCGCGCGGACCCCCTCGAAACTACGGTTGCAACCTGTTCGCCCAGGGGAGCTTGGAGTACGGTTGCGAACCCGCACCGACCCAGCAGTTAACGCCGACACCCCGGGGAGAGCATCCCCGGGGTGTCGGCGTTTCCCGCCCTTGTTTCGCAAGTGTTTGGCGGTGGTGGGACGCGAGGGAAAGTCTCAGACCGCGTGGTCGGTTGGTGGAACGAGGAGTGCCGGGGTGGGCAGTTTGGGGGTGGGAGGGGCGGAACGTCTCGCGCTCTCTGGAGAGTCAGGAGCAGCGAGTTAAGGCGTCCGGCAGGTGGAACGCTACCTGCCCCTCGGCTTCCTGGGTTGGATGGTGATGTCGTACTTGGGTAGGGACGCGGACCGTTCCAACCGGGCCTCGACCGGCCGCATCTCGGCCTTCGTCAGCGTCACACCGCCCGG
>DASPHQ010000013.1:0-2768 GCA_035629595.1 Urbifossiella sp.
GTGAAGATCGTCTGGAACACCAGGAACATCAAAGCGAGGAACGCCACAGTGCCCCAGACGCGGTGCGTCAGCACCCGGTCGAGCCGGTCGGTCCACGTCGTCGGTCGGACGGCGGGGCGCGTCACGGCCGCGGCGACGGCCTTGCGAACCCAGCCGAAGCGCGTCCGCGCTTCCACGCCCGGGACCGCGCAGCCGGCCGCCGCCAACCGCTGCCGGGCGTCGGCGAGTTGGGCCTTCAGCGTGTCGCCGTGCGTGCCGGTGAGCCACTGTTCGACGTACCCGTTCACGTCGAGAAGGAGCCGGCGGACGAGGACGCCGGGCACGTCGGCGAGCGTGGCCTGGAGCGCGGCGACTTCCTTCTCGAACTCGACGGGGAACGCCGGCCCGCGCGGCGGCTCGGTGCCCGCGGCGGTGAGAATCGTTCTCGTCAGCACGTCGAGGCCGACTCCCTTGTTGGCCTGGATCGGCACCACGGGCACCCCGAGTTCCCGCGACAGCGTCTCACAGTCGATGCGGACGCCCTGGGCGGCGGCCGCGTCGGTCATGGTCATCGCGACGACGACGGGTTCGCCGAGGTCGAGGAGCTGGCTCGTCAGGTAGAGGTGGCGGTCGAGGTTGGTGGCGTCCACGACGGAGACGACCACGTCCGGCCGCGGCTCCTCCGGGCGGCGGCCGAGCAGGAGATCGACCGCCACCATCTCGTCGGGGCTCCGCGCCGCGAGGCTGTACGTGCCCGGCAGGTCGATCAACTCGACGGGCGTGTCGCCGGCGTCGAACCGGCCCTTCTTCAACTCGACGGTCACGCCGGCGTAGTTTCCGACGCGCTGCCGCAGGCCCGACAGGGCGTTGAACAGCGTCGATTTCCCGGCGTTCGGGTTACCGACGAGTGCGACGGTGAGCGGCTTGGTGGTGGTCATCAGGCGGGTCGATCGGTCACGGTGACGTTGGCGGCCTCGGCCTTGCGGAGCGACAGCCGGCTGTTGCCGACGCGCACCTCAACCGGGTCGCCGAGCGGGGCGAAGGCCAGCACCTCGACCGGTTCGCCCTCGAACAGGCCGAGTTCGTAGAGCCGCTGGACGAGGGCGGGGTCGCCGGCGAGGGCCACGACCGTGGCGGACTGGCCGGGGCGGAGGTCGGCGAGGGTGGGCATCAGACGGCCGCCGCGACGGCGCTCACGGGGCGGACGAGGATTTGCGAGCACTCGCCGGGGCGGAGGCACAACTTGCACCCGGCCACGTTCAAGAGGCACGGCGAGCCGGGCTGCACGACCTGGAGGCGCGAGCCCTGGCGGATGCCGAGTTCGGCCAGCCGGCCGACCCACGCGGGCTGGCCGGTGACCTCCTCGACATCGGCCCACTCGCCCGCCCGCAGCATGTCCAGCGGAAGCAGCATCGCCACCCCGGCCGTCGGCTTATTGAGACGCAATCTCAGATAGGAATAGTATCGGTCCGCGGCGGGGTGGAGTCAAGGAGGCTAGACAAGAAAGCCCACCCGCCGCGGCGGGTGGGCTTCGCCCAACCGAAAAGTCATGCACGAGATTTCGCCCGCTCGGCCAGGTACGCTCCCAGCGCGTCCTGCCACGTCCTCGGGACCGCGACGCCGGCTGCGGCTAGCTTCGCGTTCGAAAGCACGCTGTATGTCGGCCGGCGCGCCGGCGCGCCGAACTGTGCGCTCGTGATAGGTGACAGCTCCGCCGCCATGCCCGCCCGGCGGAAGATCTCGGCCGCGAACTCGTACCAGGTGCAGGAGCCGGCGTTGGTGAAGTGGTACAGGCCGCTCGCGCCGTTCCGTATCAGTGCGGCGATGGCGTCGGCCACGTCGGCGGTGTAGCTCGGGGTGCAGCGCTGGTCGTTCACCACCTTCAGCGGCTTCCCCTGACCCGCGACGCGGAGCATCGTCTCGACGAAGTTGCCGCCCTTGCCGCCGCTCCCCCACACGCCGTACAGGCCGCACGTGCGCACCACCAGGTTTACCGGGTGCGCCGCCCGTGCCGCGTACTCGCCGACGAGCTTGCTCAGCCCGTAGGCGCTCACCGGCCCGGGGGCGTCGGCTTCGGTGAGCGGCTCGGTCCGCGTCGCGTCCAGGCCGAACACGTAGTCGGTGCCGACGTGAACGAGCTTCACGCCGGCCGCGGCGCAGTGTTGCGCCAGCAGCCGCACGCCGAGTGCGTTGGCGGCGAACGCCGGGGCGGGGTCGACCTCGGCCTTGTCCACGAAGTTGTACGCGGCGCAGTTGACCAGCACGTCCGGCCGGTCGGCGGCGAGGTGCGCCGCGATGGTGTCCGGCTTTTCCAGGTCGATGTCGGCGCGGGAGAGCGGTACCACGGTGCCCGGGAGGCGCGGGCAGAGGTCGCGGCCGAGCTGGCCGGCCGCGCCGAGGACGGCGACGCGCATGACGGCTCCGGGAAACGCCGCCGCCCGGCGCGGGGCCGGGCGGGGCTCGAATCGGGTGTCAGCCGGCGGTCACTTCTTCGCCGGGGTGGGGCTCCCCTGGCCGGGGCCGAACGGCGTAGTCTGCTGCTCCACGGTCGTGGTCTGGAGCTGGGTCAGCGTCACCTTCGTGTCCGTGCCGCCGATGGAGACGGTCAAGTCGCCTTCCAGCTTCAGGCTGATGGTGGCCTTCTCGATCAGCCCGAGGGCGGAGTTGTACAGGATGACGCTCTTTTCCTGGTGCCCGTCGAGCGGCTGCGACGTCAGGGTGCCCTGCTTGATCTTGAACAGCAGCCCCTCGGTGGCCTCGGTCGGGGCCTTGAAGGTGATGGTTGGGGT
>DASPHQ010000014.1:0-6827 GCA_035629595.1 Urbifossiella sp.
CCCCACGACGACGATCGTCCGCCCGGGGCCGCTGCCCTGGATCGCGACGCCGTAGGCCTGGTCGTTGTCGGTGCCGCCGCCGGCGAAGTCGAAGCGGGCCAGGCCGTCGGTGGAGAACGACGGGTCGAGCGCGCCGTCGGCGTTGAGCCGGGCGACGACGAAGTCCTGGTCGCCGGAGAACGTCGCGGTGCCGACCACGACGATCTTGCCGTCGTCCTGGATCGCGACGGCGGTGGCCTGTTCGTCGTTCGCCACGAAGCCGAAGTCGAGGGTCGTGGTGCCGTCGCCGGCGAACGTGAGGTCGGGGCTGCCGTCCGGGTTGTAGCGGGCGACGGCGAAGTCGTTGCCGTTCGAGGTGGAGCCGGCGACGACGATCTTGCCGTCGGCCTGGATCGCCACCGCGGCGCCGGCGTCGACGCCGCCGAACGTGGTGCTGACGAGGCCGGCGGTGCCGAACGACGGGTCGAGCGCCCCGACGGCGGCGGGCACGTCGCGGGCCTCCAGGTCTTCGACGCGGAGCGGGCGGGTGGAACGGGTCATGTCAGTCGTCCTCGGGCGAGGTGGGTGTTGGGCGTTGCTACCACCGGCTCGCCGTCGGGCGTTCGAGTGCGACAAGAATTGTGGGGAGCGCGAGGAAATGGGAGTGGTCTGTTCGCGCGGCGAGCGGCGCGGCGTCAGCCCGCCGGTGCGACCCCATTTGCTTGAAGGGTCGCACCGGCGGGCTGACGCCGCGCCGCTCGCCGGGCGGTTACACCAGCGTGACGCGGTCGCCCGGGTCGAGCAGGTAGACGCCGTCGCCCGGCCCGCGGAGGAGCCAGTCGTCGCCCGCCCCGCCGACGAGCGCGTCCGCCGTCCCGTCGTCGAATACCGTGAGGTCGCCGGGCGCCAGCCACACGCCGCGGAGGCCGCCGAGCGCCGCGTCGTCGTGGTCGTGGCCGGTCGAGCCGCCGATCAGCACGTCGTCGCCGGCGCCGCCGAACAGGCGATCGACGCCGACGCCGCCGATCAGCAGGTCGCGGCCGTCGAACCCTTCGAGAGTGTCGTTCCCCTCGCCGCCGACGAGCACGTCGTTCCCCTCGCGGCCGTACAGGTAGTCGTCGCCGGCGCCGCCGCGGAGCACGTCGTCGCCGAGGCCGCCCCACACGCGATCGACCCCGTCGCCGCCGTCGAGGAGGTCGCCCGCGGCGCCGCCGACGAGGAGGTCGTGGCCGGCGCCGCCGCGGGCGACGAGGCCGACGCGCAGGTCGGTGCCGAACAGTTGGTCGTTCCCGGCGCCGCCGAAGGCCTTGACGTGGCCGCCGGCCGGGAGCACGAACGGGCCGTGGTTCGTGCCGTTCACCCACGCGAACACCTGGTTCGCGGCGCCGCCGCTCCACAGGTACATCGTGTCGGCCGCGGGCGTGCCGGTGACGACGAGGTTGCCGCCGACCAGCCGCGCCCCCGCCGGCAGCGACGCCAGCACCTCCGCGGCGAGCGTGGCGCCGAACAGCGCCGCGGACTCGGGGTTCTCGCCGGTGATGATGCGGCCGTCCACGATCACGTCGTCGGCCGTGCCCGGGTTGCCGTGGGCGCCGCTGAAGGCGGTGGCGAGGCCGCCGTTGGCGACCACCTGGTCGCGCTGCCCGTTGTAGTAGCCGCCGCTGCGCCAGTCGCCGGCGTAGAACTGGTCCGGCGTGCCTTCCAGGTGCGGCACGGCGACGTGCTTGCCGGCGAGCGGGCTCGCGCCGTCCACGCGCGCCCACGCCAGCACCGTCACCCCGTGGCAGATCGCCGCCACCGGCTTGTCGTGCGACAGGAACTGGTTGACGAGGCTGTTGACGACGAGCTTCTGCGAGGCGTCGCCGTTGTAGAGCGGGTTCGCATAGAAGTTGTCGGGGACGCCGTCGAGGTTCGGGTCGTTGTAGGCGTACTGGTACATCGACGCACCCCACCCGCCGACGAACGCTATGGCGGAGTAGTCGGCGGCGTCCACGTTCCCCAGCGCGATGTCGGGGACGACGGTGCCGGGGGTGCCGGCCGGCTGGCCGGTGTTGGCGTGCGGGGTGCTGGGGTTCGTGGTCGCGGCGGCGACGACCACGCCGACGCCCTGGGCCTCGACCGCGGCCCGGGTGTCCGCGTACTCGCGGTAGTAGAAGTCCTGCCCGTCGGCGATGACGAGCAGCACCGGGAGCGGGGAGGCCGACATCAGGTCGCGGCCCTCGAGCGGTTCGACCGACAGGCTGTTCCGACGAAGCATCGACGTGTCCTCGGGAGAATGCGCCGGGCGCGCCGCCCGGCTCACCCCCGGCTCGCCGGATGGGGGGCGGGTGCGACAAAAATCCCGCGCCGGCCTAAAATCCCGCCATGTCCGCCGACGGGAGCATCACCCGCTGGATCAACGACCTGCGCCGCGGCGACAACGCGGCCGCCGGCGAGCTGTGGGCCGCGTACTTCGCCCGCATGGTCGCCGTCGCCGGCCGCAAGCTCACCGCCGCCGGCCGCGCCGCCGACGACGAGGACGCCGCCCTCAGCGCGTTCAAGAGCTTCTGCCTCGGGGCCAAGGCCGGCCGCTTCCCGCAGCTGACCGACCGCGGCAACCTGTGGCCGCTCCTCCTCGCGCTCACCGCCCACAAGTGCGTCGACCAGATTCGCCACGCCACCCGCCTGAAGCGCGGCGGCCCGGCCGGGAACGTCGCCGCCGACCTCGACCTCGTCACGTCGCGCGAGCCGACGCCCGAGCTGCTGGCCGAGGTGAACGAGCGGCTCGTGGCGCTGCTCGACTGCCTCGACCGCACCGGCGACCCGGCCCTGCGGCGCATCGCGGTGTGGAAGCTGGAGGGCGAATCGACCGACGACATCGCCGAGCGCCTCGGCTGCTCGCGGCGGACGGTCGAGCGCAAGCTGGCGGTCGTCGAGCTGGTGTGGGACCGCGAGGCCGACGACCCGGCGGGGGGCGACCCGTGACGGGGGCCGACGACTCCGGGTTCGCCGGCCTGCCGCTCGAGGCCGTGCTGCGGGTGAACGCCCGCTGCGACGCCTTCGAGGCGGCGCTCCGCACCGGCCGCCGGCCGCCGGCCGACGAGTTCCTCGGCGACGCGACCGGCGCCGAGCGCGACACGCTGCTGGTTCACCTCACCGGGATCGAAGCCGAGTACCACGAGCCGACGCCGGAGGAGTTCGCCCGCCGCCTCACCGCGGAGGGGTTGCTCCCCAACGGGCTCGACCCCGCCGCCTTCCCCTCGGTCGCAGTGCTGGCGGAACACCTCGTGGCGGCCGGCGCGCTGACCGCATACCAGGCCACCGTTCTCCGCTCGGCCCGGCCGCACCCGCTGGCGCTCGACGACTACCTGATCCTCGACCGCGTCGGGGCCGGCGGGATGGGGACGGTGTTTCGTGCCGTCCACCAGCGGATGCGGCGCGACGTGGCGCTGAAGGTCGCGACCGACGGGCGGTTGTTCCGGCGCGAAGTCGAGGCGGCCGGCCGGCTCACGCACCCGAACGTCGTCACCGCCTACGACGCCGGCGAGGCGCGCGGCGTCGCGTACCTGGTGTCGGAGTTCGTGGACGGCACGGACCTGCGCCGCCGGGTCGCGGAGAACGGCCCGCTCGCGGTGCCGGACGCCGTGCGCGCGGTTCGCGACGCCGCCGCCGGGCTGGCCTACGCGCACGGCTGCGGCGTCATTCACCGCGACGTGAAGCCGTCGAACCTGATCCGCACCGCGGGCGGAGTCGTCCGGGTGCTCGACGTGGGGCTGGCCCGCGTCGCCCACCGTGCGGGGTCGGCGGACGACCTGTCGATCGTCGTCGGCACCCCCGGCTACATGGCCCCGGAGCAGGCCGCGAGCCCGGAAGCGGTGGACGCCCGCGCCGACGTCTACGCCCTCGGCCGCACGCTCGCCTTCCTCCTGACCGGCCGCACGCCCGCGGACGATGACACCGCCCTGTCACTCCCCGCGCCGCCGGCGCTGGTGGCGCTGTGCCGCCGCATGACGGCGCCGCGCCCGGACGACCGCCCCGCGTCGATGGCCGAGGTCATCGGCGCGCTGGACGCGCTCGCACGGCCGCGGCGCCGCTGGGTCGCGCCGGTCGGCCTCCTCGTCGTCGCCGGCGGGCTCGGGGTCGTGTTCTTCCCGCGCGACGCGGAGGCTCCCCCCGTGCCGCCGCGGCCGCTGCCCGCGCTGCGGGAGCTGCCGTTCGACGCCGCCGCGTACCAGGCCGAGTGGGCAGACGCGCTCGGCGTGCCGGTCGAGATCGAACCGGTCCCCGGCCTGAAGGCGCGGCTGATCCCGCCGGGCCGCTTCCTCATGGGGACGCCGGCCGACCCGCTCGAAACGTGGATCGCGACGGAGCCGAACGAGACGGTCCGCGAGCGCCTCCGCGGCGAGGCGGCGCGGCCGGCGGAAGTGGCGGAGCCGTTCTACCTCGCGACCACGGAGACGACGATCGCCCTGTTCCGCCGGTTCGTGAAGGCCCACGACCCGCCGTACCTGACGACCGCCGAGCGCGACGGGGGCGTCGGCTACCGCCTGCGGCCGGACGGCACCTGGGTGGTGGAACGCGGCCCGAACTGGCAGCAGGCCGGGGAGCAGCCGCTCACCGACGAACACCCCGTGGGGAACCTCGGCCGCGACGACGGCGCCGACTTCTGCCGGTGGCTGACGCGGGAGGTCGGAGGGCGCTTCACCTGCCGGCTGCCGACGGAGGTCGAGTGGGAGTACGCCTGCCGGGCCGGCGAGCCGGGCCTGTGGGCGTGCGGGTCGGACGCGGCCGGGCTCGGGCCGCTGGCGTGGTACGCCGGCACGGTGGACGCCGCCGACGGCCGCTTCCGCCGGGTCGGCCTCAAGGCGCCGAACCGGTTCGGGATGTTCGACATGCACGGGAATCTGGAGGAGTGGTGCGCCGCGTCCGACGGCAGGGGAGTCCTGCGCGGCGGTCACGTCCGGACGGGCGCGGGCGGCGTTCGCTCCGCGGCCCGCGACCCGGCCAGGCCGACCGAACCCCGTGGCGGGTTCCGCGTGGCATTCGTGTTTCCCAGCCGGTAGGCAAATGTGCGGCCAGCGCCTGCATCCGCCACCCGACCCGGCGGGCGAGCCACGCCCGGTTGCCGGCCGGGCCGGCTCGCCGAAGAGTTCGGCGTACTGTCCGGGGGCGGGAAGGCGGCCGGGTGGAGGTGGCGGAGGAGGCCGGCGGCGAGCAGGGCGGCGACGGCGGCCGCCCGCTCGGCGGGGGTCTACTCGGCGGGCGGGGTGCGGTCGCGGAGAAGGTTGTCGGTCACGTGGGTCACCAGGTGGTGTAGCCCACAGCGACCTTCGGCGTGACCGGCCGGCGGCTGTCTGGCAGGGTCGGCGGGGCGGTGCCGGCCGACGGGGTGTACGTCGGCTGACCGGGCAGCGCGATCCGATCGTCGCGCTGCCGGCCGCCGTTTTCGAGGGCCGTCACTGAGTCCGGTAGAAGAAGTAGTACGCGGTGTACGGCACCCGCGCCATCTCACCGGGAACCCCGCCGGGGGCCGCCGGGACCAGTCCGCCGGTGGTGTACAGCCGCTGCACGTGGGTCGCACGCCGGAGTACACCGGGGCCGTCGGCCGAAACCGCCCGAAGCAACAGCCAGGGGATAGCGGTCGGGTCCGGCGTGGCACGGGAAACGACCGCCCCCACCACGGTCGATCCGCTGACCGTCTCCCAGGTCGGCCCGGCGTAGTGGATGCCGACCACGTCGCCATCCAGATCGTAGAGCACCGCCTCCGGGCCGACGAATGTCCAGGTCGTGCCGGTCCACTGGTACACCTGGACGCCCTCGGCATACGCCTCGAACGCCACCCGGCTCCCGGCCGGCGGGCGCAGGACGTCATAGTCGTCCAGGTCGGGGGACCGGCCGTCCCGAGCCGTGCTCCCGCCGGCCCCGAGAAGGAGCAGTCCCACCGCCGCCAGCAACACCACCCCCCGACCGGTCGCCGTTGTCATGATCGATCACCTCCGCGCGGGCCGGGCCGCCCGCCCCGAACTGGGACGGCCGAGGCCGGCGTCACTCGGCTAATCCGCGTTCGGTTTCGGACCGGCCAAATTCACCGTCGAACTGCTGGTCTGGCATGAAGTGCCAGACAGGCGCCGCGGCGTACCCGCGAGGAGGGCGGCGACGGCGGCGGCCCGCTCGGCGGAGAGCAGCTCGGACGGGTGAAGCGGAGTGAGGTGATCGGCCACGCGATGCCCCCGGGCGGGGCTGGCAGTGTCGGTCGCCCCTACCCAGGAACTACCCCGGCCGGGGAAGTAGTGTCGGAGGAATTGCGGGTGGTGGGGGATCGGCAAGGGTCACCTTGGGTCAGGGTGCGGCCAACACCGACCTACGGCCGAGAGACCGGCGGCTGAGCCGGCCGCTTGACCCGGAACAGCAACACGTACAGGGCCGGCAGGTTGCCGAGGGTGAGGAAGGTGGCCACGCCTAGACCGCCCATGATCGCCACCGCCAGCGGCCCCCAGAACACGCTCCGGGTCAACGGGATCATGGCCAGGATCGCCGTCGCCGCCGTCAGCACCACCGGCCGCGCCCGCCGCACCGACGACTCGATCACCGCGTCCCAGAGCGACATCCCGCGCGCCGTGTCGTGCTCGATCTGGTCGATCAGGATGACCGAGTTGCGCATGTCCATGCCGGCGAGTGCGATCACCCCCAGCAGCGCCACGAACCCGAACGGTGCCTGGAACAGCAGGAGTCCGGCCACCGCGCCGATCAGGCCCAGCGGCGAGATGGCGAACACCAGGAACAGCTTCCTGAACTCGGCTGGTGCCGATTCTCCATCGCTCACGTCGCCGGCGCCAGCGTGGTGAGCAGTAGTTCCCGTACGGGGCCGG
>DASPHQ010000015.1:0-8497 GCA_035629595.1 Urbifossiella sp.
TCCTCGACCCGAACCGCAACGTCGACTCGCGGTACGTCGAGTACCGGGCCGAGACGGCCGACGGGCGGGTGGTCGGCGGGCTGCTCGCCGCCGAGACGGCGGCCGCCGTCACCCTTCGCGGTCAGCAGGCGAAGGACGACACGATCCTCCGCGCGGACCTGGTGTCGCTCCGCGGGTCGGGCAAGTCGTTGATGCCCGAGGGGCTCGAAAAGGACCTCCCCCCGCGTGACCTTGCCGACCTGCTCGCCTACCTCGTCGCGGCCGACCCGCCGAACAAGCAACTCGCCGGCAACGCCCCGGCCGAGGTGGTCGTTGTGGGCGGGGCCGCGGCGCTGCCGGCGAGCCGGGCGTTCGTGTACGGCGGGCCGATCACCTTCGAGGCCGAGTTCGGCAACCTCGGCTACTGGCACGGCGAGCGGGACCGGGCGGTGTGGCACGTCCGCGTTCCCGCCGCCGCCGCGTTCGACGTGTACCTCGACTACGCCTGCGCGGCGGACTCGGGCGGCAACGCCTTCGTGCTCGACGGCGGCGACCCGGCGCTGCGCGGCAAGGTCGTCGCGACCGGCGGGTGGGACCGCTACCGGACGGTGAAGGTCGGCACGCTCAAGCTCCCGGCCGGCGTCACCTGGCTGACGGTGTACCCGGACGGCCCCGTCCGCGGGGCGCTGTTCGACCTGCGGACCGTCCACCTCGTCCCGCCCGGTCAGACGCCGAGTGCGAAGGCGGCGGCCCCCGCGGACCAGCTGCGGGCGCTCGTCGCCGACCTGAAGGCCGGGGACGCGGCCGAGGAGTACCGCCGCATCCCCCGTGTGTTCACTGTGACGCTCGCCGCCGGCAAGGCGAACGACGCCGCCGAGCTGCGGGCCGTGCTCGACGCGGCGCTGCCGAAGGCGGGCGAGCCGCTGCGCGACTGGCAGGCGGTGGCGCTCGGCGGCGGGGTGGTCAACGGGCTGAGCCAGTCCGGGGCGTGGCCCGGCCCGCGAGTGGCGGAGTTGGTGAAGGGACGGGCGGACCTCGGCGACCGCTGGAAGGCGGTGCTCCCCGCGGCGCACCGGATGGCCGACGACGAGAAGGTTCCGCCCGGCACGCGGTACGACGCCCTCCGGCTGGTCGCGCTCGACGACTGGGCGGCGGCCGAGCCGCGGCTGACGAAGTACCTGGCGAAGGGGGCGCACCCCGAGTTGCAGATGGGTGCCGTGAGCGGGCTCGGGGACGTGGACCGCCCCGAGGCCGCGACAATCCTGGTGAAGGCCCTGCCGGACCTGGCTGCGCGGAACCGCGAACTCGCCGTGGCCGCCCTCATGCGGACGCCCGCCCGGGCGGGCGCGTTCCTGTCCGCGCTGGAAGCCGGTACGGCCGAGGCGGCGTGGCTCACCGCCGCCCAAAAGGCCGCCTTGCGGGGCCATGCTGACCCTGCCGTCCGCACCCGGGCGGTCCGGGCGCTCGGCCCGTGACCGCGACCTCTGGGTCACCGCGATTTCCGCTTCCCCGACGGCTTCGAGGGCTTCGGGGCCGCGGGGATCACGACCGGCCGGGGGTGGAGCTCGCGGTAACCCGCCTCCTCCCGCTCCGCGACGGCCCGGTGGTACGCGGCGACCCCCCGGTCGTGGTCGCGGTACTCGCGGTCGCGGGCCTCCCCCGACGACTCCCGCCAGTCCGCCCGGACCTTCCCGAACCGCGTGCGGACGGCGTCGCCGTCGAGGACGACGATCCAGAACATGCCGTCGGCCACGTACACCCGCCGGGTGAGCGACCGCTCGGTTTCGGCGAACCCCTCTGCGAGCTTCGCCGCGACGGCCGCCTCGAACGCGGCGTGGTCCGTCAGGACGTGCTCGACCACCCGGCCCTCGTCCGTGACCCGGTGGCCGAAGCCGGCGGGCTGGTCGAGGAAGATCAGCTTGCACGTGTGGGGCGGCTCGCCGCCGACCAGTTCGCGCACGATCACGCTGCGGCCTTTCCACGGGGGAGCCGACACCGGCCCTCTCGGACGAGTTTATGAAGTCGGTCCGCCGCTATACTGCGAGGACGCCAGGGGCACAGCCGGGGGAGAGCCGTGGGAGACGTGGACGGGCCGACCGTGATCGCCGCCGCCCGGCGGTGGGTGACCGCGGTGGTGGTCGGGTTGAACCTGTGCCCGTTCGCCCGCCGCGTGACCGAAGCCGGGCGCGTCCGGTACGCGGCGACCGACGCCGGGGACGAGGAGGAGCTACTCGCGGCGCTGGGCGCGGAGCTGGCGACGCTGGTGGCGGCCCCGCGGGCGGAGGTCGAGACGACGCTGCTGATCCACCCGCGGGCGCTCCCGGCCTTCCCGGACTTCAACGACTTCCTCGCCGAGGCCGACCGGATGGTCCGCCGCCTCGGGCTGGCCGGGGTCGTTCAGGTGGTCGGGTTCCACCCGGGGTTCCGGTTCGCGGGTGCGGACCCCGACGCCCCCGAGAACTACACCAACCGGTCCCCGCACCCGATGCTCCACCTCCTCCGGGAGGAGAGCGTCACGGAGGTGTCGGGCGACGCGGCGGCGCTGGCCGAGATCCCCCGTCGGAACACCGAAATCCTTCGTGCCCTGGCCCGGGAGGGAATCCTGGCCCGCATCGCCACGAACCCCGACGAGCCGCCGCGGTGACCGGATCGGTCACGCTCGTCAGTCCGGCCGGGGGAGTGGGTCAGCCTGAGGCCGGTGGCTCGAACCCAAGACCACGAAGTAGCCGCTCGACCTGCGGCCACGCCACCGTCTGCCGCACGGCCGCCGCGTCCGGCCCCGCCACGTCGGTTGCGAACCGCGCCAGGGCGTCCCGCAGCCGCCGTTCCCCCGCCGTCATGAGCGGGTCGAACCGCTCGCCGACTAACAGGTGGGCCGCATCCCGAGTTTGCGACACCAGGTAGTCCAGGAACACTTCCAGCCGCCGGGCCGCTTCGGGGAACGGGAACTCCGGGATCGACTCCTTCCGGTCGTCCATCCGCACCCGCCGCAAGTCCTGCTCCCACAGAACGTCGCTGAGCCCGCCGGCCCCGAGCGACAGTGCGGTCCCGAGGTGCCCGGCCGGGCGGCCGTCGCCCCGGAGCCGGCGGACGGCGTCCACGATCCGGTGGAAGTTGTCGTCGGTCAGCGAGAACCCGGCGAACAGCACGTGCCGGGTGACCAGGAACGCCTGCACCATCCCGCCGAGCGCCGGGAGCCGTTCGTCGTACCGGGTGTAGCTCGCCCGCGTCAGTACGACCCTGTCCGGGTCGGACAGGCACCCGTGCATCTTCAACAGCCACCGCCGGGCGTCGGGCTTGATCGCCCCCGGCAGGACCGACAGCCCGTCCGGGTCGGATACCGCCCAGGCGTCCTCGAACAGCCGGTCGTAGTTGGTGGTGATCGCCTCGCGGACCGGCAGCGCGGCGAGCAGGGCGTGGGCCAGGGCGTAGTGCCGCCGCGGGCCGAGGGCGTCGGCGACCGCCCGGCCGAGCGAGTCGCCCTGCTCCTTCAATCGCCGCTCGACGATCGTCGCCTGGTCCAGGGCGTTGCGCAGCTCCTTCAGCCCGTCGCGTTCGTCCGGTGTCATCCCCGCCCGCCCGGCCAGCTCGTCGAGCAGCCCGCCCCAGCTCGGGAGCCCGGCGGCCATGCTCACGCCGGCCCCGAGGAACAAAGCCAGCTCGCCCCGCAGCGCGTGGCCGGCCAGTCGTTCGGCTTCGGCCTTGAGGCCGTCGGTCAGGTCGGTCGGCCAGTCGGCCCGGCGGACCCGCTCGGCCTGGGTGGCGGCGTGGGTGGCCGCGTCGAGGCAGACGAGTGCGACATCGAACTCCCGCCCGCCGAACGACCGCCCGGCGAACGCGCGGAGCCGGGGGAGGAGTTCCTGCACGACCTCGCCGGCCATTGCGGCGGCCCCGCCACGGCCCGTACCGACGACCGGGAGGGCCAGGAGCGACCGTGCCCGGCCGAACAGCGGCGGACTGCCGGCCGTGGCGACCGCGGTGGCCGCCGCGTCGAGGAACTCGGCCGCCCCGTCCGCGTACCAGGACACCGGCTGCTCGCGGCTGCCGATCCGCCCGAGCCACGGCCGGGGCCGGTCCGGGGCGGGGTCGAGGAGCGGCTGGACACGCGGTCCGCCGTCGGCGAACGGCTCGCCCTGGCGGGGTCCGTCGTACCCGGGCAGAAACCACTCATTCCCGGGCCGGGCACGGCGACTGGTCGGGAGCAGCCAGGCGTCGCAAGCGAGCCGCCGCAGGTCGCCGCGGACGATGAACACGTGCCCCGCCATGACTCGCTCCCGAGAGGTCTACGATTTCATTGCCGCTCAGGTGTAGGGCGGGCCTCGCAAAGCCTCGACCCGCCCTACACCTGAGCCGAACTGCCCCGAGTTGTGGCTGAGGAGGTGGCATTGTAGCCCACCCGGCGGTTGGCGAGCCGGTAGAGTACCCGGGTCGGTCCGAACCACTCGGGGCCACCCGCCGATGCCCACTGCCCTCACCCTGGCTCTGCTCCTGGGTCAACCGCCCGGCCCGCTCCCGCGCGCCCACGCCCACAACGACTACGAGCACGCGCGGCCCCTCCGGGACGCGCTCGATCACGGGTTCCGCAGCGTCGAGGCCGACGTGTGGCGAACGAAGGACGGGCTGTTAGTGGCGCACACGCCGTTCGGCCTGAAGGCGGGGCGGACCCTGCAGGCGCTGTACCTCGACCCCCTCCGCGAGCGCGTCCGCGCCGGCGGCGGGGCCGTCCACCCGGGCGGGATGCCGTTCTACCTGCTGGTTGATGTCAAGACGGACGCGAAGGCCACGTACGCGGAGCTGGCGCGGGTGCTCGAAGGGTACGCCGACATCCTGACCGTCACCCGGGAGGGAAAGACGGTACGCGGGGCGGTGACGGTCGTGATCAGTGGCAACTGCGACCGGGAGGCTGTCACGAAGGCCGCGGTTCGGCACGCCGCGATCGACGGTCGGCCGGCAGACCTGGACGGTACCGCCCCGGCCGACCTCATCCCGTGGGTGAGCGCGAGCTGGGCGTCGCAGGTCACCTGGGACGGGACCGGGGTGATGCCGGAGGCCGAGCGCGTGAAGCTGCGGGCGTTCGTCGAGAAGGCTCACGCGAAGGGGCGGATGGTCCGGTTCTGGGCGAGTCCCGAGACCCCGGCGGTGTGGCGGGAACTGGTCGCGGCCGACATCGACCTGATCAACACTGACCGGCTGGCCGACCTGCGGGCCTTCCTGCGGGCCGAGGACCGACCGCGGCAGGCGGATCAGCGGTAGTCGGCCGCTCTGCCGAGTCACCCTGTCGGCGCCTTCAGCACGTCGAGTAACCGGCCGTAGAACTCGGCGGCGGGGAGGCCGGGCGGTAGCGACGAACACTCGCCCGCCCCCATGTCCACGACCAGCCAGGTGCCGCCTTCCGCTTCCGCAACGTCCATCGTGAAGAATGGGGCGTCGAACCGCCCGGCCAGCTCCACGAACGGCGACCAGTCCTGGCGGTCCGCCGTCCGGTCGTGGTAGTGAGAAGCCGTCAGGAGTTCGCCACGCCAGAAGAAGAGGCGGTACTCCTCGCACAGCGGGTACTCGCGCGGGCCGGTGCCGCGGGACCGCAGCGGCACGTACTGCTTCACGACGAACCCGCGGTGGAACGACTTACCTTGTTCGTTCAGCAGCGCCCCGGCGATCGACTCGAACCGCTCCCGCCCCGCCCCCTTCGGGACGAAACACGCCTCGTGCCACAGGTGCTTGGCGGACTTGACGTGGTCCTTGAGCACGAACGGCCCGTCCCCCAGGCTGCGACTCCGGCTCCACGCGAGGAACGTGTCCGGCGTGTCCGTCCAGACCGCCGCCGGCGACGCCCCGCGGACCTTCGGGTAGTAATTGGGGAAGTAGGTCACCTCCGCGTACTGCGCGGGCGTGCTGACGAGGCGGTGCCCGCGGGCCGCCAGAGCCCGATCGAACGCTCCGTACTCCTCCTCGGTGAGGATCCACCCGCGGTAGAGCAGCGGGCCGCCGTCGCCGTCGGGCAAAACCTTCACGGCCTGCTCCGCCCCCTCGTGCGACAGCACCTCTTCCGCGAACAGCAGGCAGTCGAACCCGAGCGACCGGGCGGCGTCGAACTCGTGCTCGAACACCGGGTCGGGGAGCTTCTTCATCATCGCGCTACGCGGGAACAGCAGCTTCATGAGGGGTGCCCGGGTGAAGGATCAGACCGGCGGCGGGCGTTCAGGGTTCGGGACACCGCCGGCCGGCCCCCGACTGGTAGAACGCTCGGCGACTGCCCCGGCCGCGATCCCGGCGAGGTAGGCCGCGATGTCGCCCCAGGCGAAGGTCGCCGCCGGCGTGCCGAGGACCAGCCCGCCAAGGAGCGTCCCGCGGACCGCGTCGAGCCACGGGGCGTGGACCAGCTGGCTCGCCTCGACCGCGCCCGCGAACGCCACCCCCAGCCCGGCCGCCGCTCGGGTCGGGAGGCCGGGGAGGACGAGCCCGACGCCGAGGAACGCGACCAGCCCCCACAGGGCGTCGCCGGCGTACTTGGCAACCACCCACGGCAGCCCGGCCGCGTCCGACCGGGACCACAGCCCGAGGGCGATCACGACCAGGACCGCCACGGCGTACACCGGACGAGACCGCCGGCCGGGGTTGGTGGCGGGCTCACCCACGGATCACTCCCTCCCGGGCAGCAGTGCGACGACCCCGCACCCGCGGGCGGAACGCGGTGCGCGGATGGGGCGGTGAGCTGGACGACCAAGGCTCCGGGCGACGCCCGGGATCAGCGGGGTGGGTCGCCGGGCGGCGGGCCGGCGAACCGGTAGGCGTCGCCCAGGACCGTCCGGGTCAGGTGGATGATCTCCTGGGCGTGTCCGCGGAAGTGAGCCACGCTGCGCACCGCCAGCCCGAGGGCCGTGGCCGGCTGACCCCGGAACGAACACGCCCGCGACCAGCCGGCTGTCGCCGGCCCGGTCAGCACCGCCGCGGCGTCCGCGACCGCCGCCCGCAGGGCTGCCAGCAGGTCGTCCCGGGGAATTGGCCCCCGCGCGTCGAACTCGGCCTGCCGGTCTCGGGCGTCGGGTGCACCGCCCAACTCGCTGCCGATCAGTTGGCGGACGTTCCCGGCCAGGTGCAGGGCGAGGTTCCCGACGCTGTTGAGGTCGGCCCGGGGCCGCCACCACACCTGGGCGTCGGTCAGCTGGGCCAGGCAGTGTTCGATCCGGGCCAGGGCCTGCCCGAGTTCGTCCGCCAGCTCCCGGCCCACGAGGGCCGACGTGTCGTCGGTCATGTCTCACCCCGCTCTGTTGGCCGTGCCTTGTTCTGGTGACGGCTCACTCGGCGACGACGGCGACCAGCTCGATCTCGACCAGCCAGTCGGGGACGACCAGGGCGGCGACGCCCACCAGCGAGCTGGCCGGCGGGTTCGCGGGGTCGAGGTAGCGGCCGCGGACCTCCCGGACCACCGGGACGTACTCGGGCTTCAACCCGACGACGAAGTACGTGACCTTCACCACGTCGCGAAAGGTCGCCCCGGCCGCGGCCAGGGCCGTCCCGAGGTTCTGGAACGTCCGTTCCACCTGGGCGCGGAAGTCGCCCCGGCCGACCACCTCGCCCCGCTCGTCCACGCTCACCTGCCCGGAGACGTGGACCGTCCGCCCGCCGGTCGCGGTGACGACGTGGGTGAATCCGAGGGTCGGGTTCAGGCCGGGCGGGTTGATGAACTGCTTCGACACGGGTGCGGCCCTCGGCGGGGAACGGGGTCGGCGGTCCGGGTCGATTGTAGTCGCAGTCAGGTCCATCACCTCACTGCCTGACCGCGGGGGGGGGCATGTAGAGGGTCACCGTTCTCGGGAGCGGCGTGAACCAGCCGGTCCGCACGCCGGCAGCCTTCAGCCCGCGGCCGGCCCAGCAGTTACACGTGTTGAGGGCGTGGTAGGAGCCGTGCGCGTGGTAGAAGGCGTCGCTATCGTGGTACGCGCCTCCTTTGATGGGCTCGAACCGGCCGCCCTCGTCGCGGCGGAAGGTGCCCAGGACGTGTTCGACCAGGCGGCGGTACTGCTCGTGGGAGAGCTTGACCGTTCTGGCCCCGTCGCGGGTGACCGTGTCGTCCCACATCTCGACGTGCATGCAGGTCGCGGAGGGCCAGAACATCGCCCGGAACACGGTCCCCACCTTCACGTCGGCGTAGGACCGGGTGTCGACGTAGAACTCCTTGTTGCCCCAGCCGAACGCGACGCGCGTGGCGCCGCCGACGTCCCCCGCGAAGTCGCCCGCCGGGAAGAGCGGGCGCCAGTCCATCGTCGCGTTGTGGAGCGGCAGGACGAGGTCGGCGTGGATCTCGGTCGAGGTGACCGTGATCTCCACGCCGTCGGCCGTCGGCGCGAAGTCGTTGTTGACCGGGATCAGACCGACCAGCACGAGGAGGCCGTAGAGGACGATCACGAGGAGGACCAGCTGGCAGCAGCGGAGGAGGGCGCGGGCGCTCCGGCGGAGCAAGGTACGGCGCGGCACGGGGAGGGTCTTGTTCGAAGTCATGTCGTCGGCCGTGACAGTC
>DASPHQ010000016.1:0-12853 GCA_035629595.1 Urbifossiella sp.
CTCGGTACGCCACCGCCACGGCCGCCGGCCGACGTGCCGTCGGTCGAGCCGGACGTCCGCGGGGCGACCACCATCCGCGAGCAGTTGGCGAAGCACCGGCAGGTAGCGTCGTGCGCCACCTGTCACGCCAAGATCGACCCGCCGGGGTTCGCGCTGGAGAGCTTCGACGTGATCGGCGGCTACCGCGAGTTCTACCGCACGACCGGCCGCGGCCAGCCGGTGACGATCGACGGCCGGCGGATGCCGTACCTCCACGGCCCGCGCGTGGACCCGTCGGACGTGCTGCCGGACGGAGCCCGCTTCGCCGACGTGGACGAACTGAAACGGCTGTTGCTGCGCGACAAGGACCAGCTCGCCCGGGCGCTGGCGGTGAAGCTCATCACCTACGGCACCGGCGGCCCGCCCGAGCCGGCCGACCGGGCCGAGGTGGAAGCGATCATGGCGCGGGTGCGGGAGCAGGGATACGGCTTCCGGGCGCTGGTTCACGCGATCATTCAGAGCAAGCTGTTCCGGGAGAAATGATGGCAACCACCCGCCGCGCGTTCCTGAAGGCCGCCGGCGTCGCGCTCGCCCTCCCGCGGCTCGACGCCTTCGCCCAACCCGCGGCCGCCGTGCCGCGCCGCGCCGTCTTCCTCTGTGCCCCGCTCGGACTGCACGCGCCGTACTTCTTCCCCGCCGCCGCCGGCCGCGATTACGCCCCCACCCCGTACCTCGAACCTCTCCGCGACCTGCGCGACGACTACACCGTCGTGTCCGGGCTGGCCCACCCGGACGTGGGGCCGTCGCACGACTCGATCTTCAGCTTCCTCACGTGCGCCCCGCACCCGGAGCGGCGGGCCGGGTTCCGCAACACGATCTCCGTCGATCAGCTCGCGGCCGAGCACGTCGGCGGCGAGACGCGCTTCCCGAGCCTACCCCTCTCCTCGGAGGGGTTCGGGCTGTCGTGGACGCGCACAGGGGCGCTCGTGCCGCCCGACCTCTTCCCCGCCTCCGTGTTCGCCCGACTGTTCCTCGATGGTCGGCCCGACGAGGTGGCGAACCAGGCCCGCCGGCTCCGCGACGGCCGCAGCGTGCTGGACGCCGTGCGTGACCAGGCCGCCGACATGCGGCCCGCCCTCGGTGCCGCCGACCGCGACAAGATGGACGAGTACTTCACCAGCGTCCGCGAGCTGGAGCGCCGGCTGGCCCGCGCCGAGGAGTGGTCGCGCCGGCCGAAGCCGAAGGTGGACGCCCGCCCGCCGCAGAACGTCCTCAACCCCGCCGACCTCGTCGGCAAGACGCGCTCGCTCCTCGACCTGATCCACCTCGCGCTGCAAACCGACTCCACGCGCCTGGTCACGATGCTGATGCTGGGAACGAGCCTCGTCCCGCCCATCGCCGGCGTGTCGTTCGGCCACCACGACCTGTCCCACCACGGGCAGGACGCGGCAAAGATCGCCCAGCTCCGCACCGTGGAGTTGGAGAAGATGAAGGCGCTGGCCGACTTCCTGGCGAAGCTAAAGGCCACCCGCGAGGACGGCGGTACGCTCCTGGACCGCACCACGGTGTTCTTCAGCAGCAACCTCGGCAACGCGGCCACGCACGGCGTTCGCAACCTCCCGGTGCTCCTCGCGGGTGGCGGCTTCCGCCACGGCCAGCACCTCGCCTTCGACCCCACCAACGGCCCGCCGCTCGGGAATCTGTTCGTGTCCACGCTCCAGCGTCTCGGCGTGCCGGCCGACCGGTTCGGGTCGGGCACCACCACGCTCCGCGGCCTTGATGTCGTCGGATGAGGGGGCGGAAAGCCCACCCGTGGCAACGGGTGGGCGCTGGAACAACAGTTATCGCTTGCCCCGGCGCCCGGTAGCGGTTACGCTTCCCTCATCGCCCGCCCACCACCCTCCCTCCCCGAGGGGTCTCATGTTCCGCCCCAGCCGCCGCGAAGCCCTCTCCGACATCGGCCGCGGCATGTTCGTCGCCACCCTCGGCACCGGGGTCGCCACCGAACTCGGCCTCGGCGCCGCCTGGGCCGAGGACGAGCCCGGTCGGCTCACGTTCGGCAACCTCGACCCGCTCGTGAACTTCATCCACGAGACGCCCGCCGACCGCATCATCCCGCTGACCGTCGAGAAGCTGAAGTCCGGCACCGACCTCCGCCGCATGGTCGCCGCCGCGGCCCTGGCCAACGCCCGCGCCTTCGGCGGCGAGGACTACGTCGGCTTCCACACGATGATGGCGCTGACCCCGTCCTTCCACATGGCGGCCGAGGAGACCGACCCGAAGCGGCGGCCGCTGGCCGTGCTGAAGGTGCTGCACCGGAACGCCTCGCGGCTCGGCGAGGTCGGCGGCCCCCGCGCCGAGGTGCTGAAGCCGGTGGCGACCGGCGGCGAGGCGAGCGGCGAGCGGCTCCGCGAGTTGGCCCGCCAGAAGGACATCGACGGCGCCGAGCGCTCCTTCGCTGCAATCGCCGCGGGCACAGTCCCGGACGCCGTCGACGGCCTGATGATGATGGTGGACGACGCCGCCGAGGTCCACCGCACGGTGATGGTGTCGCGGTCGATCGACCTGCTCGACTTCGTCGGCCGCGAGCGGGCGCACACCATGCTGCGGCAGTCGGTTCGGTACTGCGTGAAGAACGAGCGACACCCCAACACCGCGGTCCAGAACCAGGAGGTACGGACGATGCTGCCGAGGGTGCTCGACCAGCACCGCCTCCTGTCCGCGACCCCAGGCACCCGCGTCCCCGACGACTGCTGGCTGGAGCGGTTCGCCGACACCATCTTCCGCGCGACCCCGACCCAGGCCGCGGACGCCGTGGCCGCCGCGCTCGCCGAGGGGATCGCCCCCGCCGCGGTCGGCGACGCGCTGGCGCTGGCGTCGAACCAGCTCGTGCTCCGCGACGAGGGCCGGAAGGCAGAGTGGGCGCAGCCGAACAAGCCGGCCGGCAGCTGCCACGGCGACTCGGTCGGTGTGCACTCGTGCGACTCGACGCACGCGTGGCGGACGATCGCCCGCGCCGGCGGCCGCCGCACGACCGTGACGAGCCTGATCCTCGCCGGCTACCAGCTGGCCCGCGACCGCGGCGCCCGCGCCGAGTTCCTGACGTGGACGCCGTTCCCGCGCTCCGAGCACATCGACGCCGTCCGCGGCGTCGCGGCCGACGCGTTGCTCCGCGAACTGGACGGCGCCGTGCGCGAGAAGAACCAGCCGCGGGCGGCGGCGCTGGCGCACCGGATCGGCGAGACGAACCCGGCCGCGGCCCGTGAGGTGTTCGCGCTGCTGCGCGGCTACGCGATCTCGGAGGACGGGGCGCTCCACGCCGAGAAGTACTACCGCACCGTGACCGAGGAGTTCGCCGCCACCCGGCCGGCGTTCCGGTGGCGTCAGCTGGTGGCGCTGGCGCGGGTGACCGCAAGCGCCCACGGTTACCCGGCCCCCGGCGTCCGCCAGGCCCGGGAGCTGCTGGCCGGCTGACCGCGCGAGCGGGGTTGCCCCCGGCGGGCGTCGGCGGTAGAAGCTGCCTTCTGCCGCGTCATCCGCCGGGGGGGAACCGGATGCGGGCGTTTCGCCGCACCATTGCGCTTTGCGCCGCCGCGCTGGTACCGGCGGCCGGCTGTACGCCCGACGCTCCGCGCCCGCTCGCCCGCGGACAGGAACCTCGGTCGCGCACGGCGTTCGTCCTCAACTACCCTTCCCCTCCGCAACCACTGCTCGAAGGCAAGAATCCGCTCCCGACGGCGCCGCCACCCGCGGCCGCCGGCGGCGACCGGCCGCTGCCGATCAACCTCGCAACCGCCCTTCAACTCGCCGGCGCTCGCCCGCTCGACGTGCAGATCGCCGGTCGCCAGGTTGCCGCCGCGGCCGCCGCGTTCGACCGCGCCCGGGTGCTGTGGTTGCCGAACATCTCGGTCGGCGCCGACTACTTCGTCCACACCGGCCCGCAGCAGAACTTCGCCGGCGAAGTCCTCCGCTCGAACCGCAACACGTTCATGGCCGGGTTCGGGCCGAACGTGGTGTTCAACGTGTCGGACGCGGTGTACGCCCCGCTCGCCGCCCGGCAGGACGTGCGGGCGCGACAGGCCGTGCAGCAGGCGGCCATCAACGACGTGTCGTTCCAGGTCGCCGACGCCTACTTCGGCGTGCAGCAGGCCCGCGGCGAACTCGCCGGCGCCCTGCTGGCCGAGACGATGGCCGCCGACCTGTCGCGCCGCGCCACGGCACTCGCGGCCGGCCTGGCCCCGCCGGCCGAGGAGAACCGCGCGAAGGTGGAACTCGCCCGCCGCCGGCAGGTGGTGTTCGCCGCCCGCGAGCGGTGGCGCACGTCCGGCGCCGAACTCGGCCGGCTCCTCCGCCTCGACCCCACACAATTGCTCGAGCCCGCCGAGCCACCGTTCCTGCCGGTTACGGTGATCGATCCCACGGCGCCGGTGGACTCGCTCATTCCGATCGCCCTCGCGACGCGGCCCGAACTCGCCGGTCAGCAGGCGGTCGTGCAGGCGACGCTGGCGCGGCTGAAGCAGGAGAAACTGCGACCGCTGGTGCCGAGCCTGGCGGTTAGGAGCGTGTCCACGAACCCGAGCGGCAGCCTTGGCTACGGCGCCTTCGGCGGCGGCCGCAACGACCGGCTGGACGACTTCTCCGGCCGGTTCGACCTCGACGTGCAATTGTTGTGGGAGTTCCAATCACTCGGCCTGGGGAACCGCGCCCGCGTGGCCGAGCGGCGCGCCGAGAACGAGGCGGCGCTGCTCGACCTGTTCCGCACGCAGGACCGTATCGCGGCCGAGGTCGTGCAGGCGTTCGCACAGGTGCGGTCCGCGGCGGAGCGGCTCAACGTAGCCGAGCCGGCGCTCCGCGAGGCGATCGAGCTGACGGACCGCAGCCTCGCCGGCCTGGGTCAGACGCGCCGCCTCGGAGACGCCGTGGTGCTAGTCGTCCGCCCGCAGGAGGCGGTGGCGGCGGTGCAGGCGCTCGGGCAGGCGAACGCCGACTTCTTCGCCGCCGTGGCCGACTACAACCGCGCCCAGTTCCGCCTCTACCGAGCACTCGGGCACCCGGCCCAGTGCCTGGCCGCGGCCGTCCCCGCGGCGGAATCGGGTCCGGAAGTTGCAGTTCCCACCGTCGTCGTCCCGTCGGTGCTGCCGCCGCCGTAACATGCGGTCGGACCGGCACGACGGGACGACTTCGGGGAAAACGGAATTTGCCCTGGACGATGTGGCGTTGCGTTCGTATGCGGCGTGCGTCACAATACCGGTGGCCGACCGCCCCGGTCATTTCCCAGGAGCCGTAATCGAGGACGCGTTGCCATGTGGGAACCTCCCGCGGAACACCCGCTGCGGCGGCTGTTCGCCGGGCTGACCGAGCACGCCTTCTTCTCCCAACTCGGCGTCGCCGACCCGCCCCTGACTGACTACCTCTCGTCGCTGCTGTCACGCTTCGTCCACTGCGACGCCGTCCACCGGTTACCCGGCTCCGACGGCCGGCCGCTGACGGAACTGGTCGGCATGGTGCTGGAGGCCGACCAGTTGCCCGCCGGCCGGACGCAGGGTGAGTTCTACCGCCACGTCGGCGACTTCGCGCTCTTCTGGACGGGGGTGTACCCGGAGGCGCTGAACCGCGGCCGCGCCCGGGGCACGCGGGACGCGCTCGTGGATTACACCGTGCAGGGGAAGCGCGGCTACTTACTGACGAGCCGGATGACGGCCGACCGCGCCCCCGACCAGGCCGACCTCTTCCGCCGGTTGAGCGAGCAGTTTGAGGTGTGCGCCGTGGGGCTACGCGAGGTGCGCCGCGAGTGGGAGGAGCGCCGGCCAGAGATGCCGCCCGGGACGCCGCTGATCGGCTGAACCAGCAAGCGACTTGACATTGGTCGGGGTTGCACCGGCAACCCCGACGAGCGTACCATGCCGGCCCGAACCCCGCACGGAAGCGGACCGTGGCCGACAAACTCACCCAACAGCTCGTCGATGCTCTCAGCCGGGCCGCGGCCGACCCGGTCGGCATGCCGCTCGTGGCGTCGAAGGCCGAACCCGGCCTCTTCCCGGCCGTTCCCGCGGGTAAGACCGCGGCGCAAAAGGCGGTCGCCGACGGGCTCTTGAAGCCGACCGACGCCCGCGCGAAGCCCGGTCGGGAACTCTACACCCTTACCGACGCCGGGTGGGCGTTCCTCCTCGCAGCTGCGAATCCCAAGCAGGTTCTCGAAGACTTCGTCCGCGTGTTGGAAGCCCGACAGAGCGAGGTGAACGACCTGCTCGCCGCGGCCCGGCGGATGGCCGACAGCCTCGGCGGGCTCCGCGAGGCCGTCGGCCGAGTGCTGCCGAAGGTAACCACGAACCGAGTTGCGTCCGAAGCGATGACCCCCCCGCCGGCCGATCTCGCGGACATCCTCCTGAACCGTCTGACGGACTGGGCCGCGACCGCCGGCGAGGACTGCCCCCTGCCCGACCTGTACCGCCGGGCCGGCGCCGCGAGCGTTGGAGCGTTCCACGACGCCCTCCGCCGGCTGCACGACCGCGGGGCCGTCTACCTCCACCCGTGGACCGGCCCGCTCTACGCCCTGCCCGAGCCGGCGTTCGCCTTGCTCATCGGGCACGGCGTCGCGTATTACGCCTCGATCCGCATGGACGCGGTGCCACACCGGGCCGACCGGCTCGCGGCCGCCGTCTGATCCCACCGGAGAACCGGATGACGACCGCCACCGCCGACCGCCCGCTCACCGACCGCGCCCGCGACGTGCTCAAGCGGGCCGGCAACCCGTTCCGCAACTACTTCGCCCGCAACCCGGACGACGAGGTGTGCGCCCGCTACCACGTCCCCGAGTTGTACGCCCCCGAGCGCGACCTCCTCCACGCCATCATCGACCTGTACCGCTACGACCCGACCGCACACTCGGAGGTCGTCCCCGTCCTCGGCAACAAGGGCGCCGGCAAGACGCACCTCCTCCACAGCATCAAGCACGGCGTCGGCGGGGCGTGGCAGCTGCTCGTCACCCCGGGCGTGTACCAGAAGGACACCGACTTCCTCGAATACCTGCTTTTCCAGATCATCGACACGCTCCTCAGCGGCGGGAAGCAGAAGGGCGTGCGGCCGCTCGACCAGGTGGGCGAACAGCTCGTCCGCCGGCAGCTCGGCGTCGCACTCCGCGACCTGAGCCCGGCCGACAAGGTGGAGCTGTTCCCGCCGCCGGGCCTCGGCCGGTGGGCGCGGCGCCTCGGGCTCGGTGCGCAGCAGGCGCAGGAGCGCGCCGAGTGGCTGGCCGAGAACCTCAGCGGCTACTCGAACTTCGCCCGCATGCCGACGCCGCTACCGCAGGCGCTCGCCGACGCCGGGCTGACCCCGCAGAAGGCGTTCGACCTGGTGTGCGCCCACGTCGCCCGCACCGAGTCGCACAACACCGCCGGGCTGATGCGGCGACACATCCTCACCGGGTTTGCCAAGGCCGCGCTCCTGAAGGACGAGGCCGAACTGGCGAACTTCCTCACCTACGGGTTCGCCGAGCTCGACTTCCAGGTCCGCCCGACGCGGCAGGACCTGGTGCTGGCCCTGTTCAAGGTGCTGGCGGAACTGTTCCGCAGCCTCAAGACGCCGGTCGTGGTCGCGTTCGACCAGCTCGAGGACCTGCTGCTGGCGCGCCGCAGCGACGACGCCCATAAGACCGCGGAGTCGTTCTTCGCCGGTATCGTGCAGGTGATGCACCAGGTGGACGGGCTGCTGTTCCTCATCTTCGCCGAGCGCGGGCTGTGGAACCGCTTCGTGCCGAGCCTCGACGGCTATATCCAGGACCGGCTGAACAACCCCGTTCACGTCCCGAAACACGGCACGGTGAAGGCCATCCGCCTCGAAGCGCCGGACGGCGGGCTCGTGCGGAGCGTGGTCGAGGCCCGGCTGCGGCCCGTGCTGGACGAGCTCCCCGAGGGCGAGGCCGAGTCGGACGTGGCGCCGTTCGCGGAGGAGGAGATCGCCCGCGTCGCGGCGACCGAGCCGACGCTGCGCGACATGCTTCAGCAGTTCCGGCACCTGTTCGACCACGTCGTGTACGGTCCGGACGACGTGCAGACCGGGCCGCGCGGCACGCGGGCCAACGGCGTCACGCAACTGTACGACGAGCCGGAGCCGGTCGCGCCGGTGAACCGCCTTCCCGCCGCGGAGCCGCCGGCGCTGGTCGCCCCGCCGCCGCAGACGTTCGGCGGCCTCGACCGCGGCACCCTCAGCCGGCTGGCGCAGCTCCTCGGCCACGACGACGACGACGTTCCCGCCGACTACTGCATCAAGCAGATCGACATCGTCCACGTCCCGGCCGAACCGGTCGCCGCACTGCCGCCGCCGGAGCCGGCCGTTCCCGTGTTCGTCGAACAAGTCGGGGCGGCGCCGGCGCGGTCGTCGATCCTGTCGCACGCCGCACTGGTCGAGCTGTGGGAGCAGGAGCAGCGCGCCGCCCGGCGGAAGCTCGAACCGGAAGGCGCCCTCACCGGCGCGACGCGCGAGTTGCAGGCGGGGCTCGGGGCGTTCCTGGCGGCGTGCCACGAGCACGGCGTGAAGGTCGGCCCGTGGCGGCTCCAGCACGTCGTGCCCGAGTGGAGCTTCGGCGACCACCCGACCTACGGCATGGTCACGCTCGCCCACTGGGCGTGCAAGGACGGCCAGCCGTGGAAGGTCGGCGTCGGCCTGTTCCTGTCGCGCGGGGCCGGCAAGCCGAAGGATCTTGAGGTGAAGCTCGGCTCAATGGACACGCGGCCGACGGTCGTGGATCATCTCATCCTGCTGCGGCCGGAGGACGACCTGGGGCTGACCGGCAAGAGCAAGTCGTTGTGGGCCGAGGCCGAGCGCGGCGGCAAGCACGCCCGGCTGGAGCCGGCGGCGCTCGACGGTTTGGCGCAGGTGTACAGCTTCCCGCGCTGGATCGCCGCGGTCCGCGAGGCGCTGCCGGAGGGGACGCCGCTGCCGAACCTGGCCGACGTGATCCAGGAGCGGTGCGAGAAGCTGCTGGAGCAGGTATGCATGCCGGTGGTCGGCTGACGCCGGGCGGTTAGAATGTGGGTGAGGGTTCATTACCCCCAAAGCCCGGGGACGGCCGTCCCCGGGCTTTCGTCATTCACCCCCAGCGCGGCCGCATGACGTACCCCGAGGCTCTGGCGTTCTGGTACGCCCGGGTCAACTACGAGGTCCGGGCGGCGCACCCGGCCGACCTGAAGCTGGAGCGGATGCGCGCCCTCCTCCGCCGCCTCGGCGACCCGCACGAGCGCGTCCGCCTCGTCCACGTCACCGGCACCAAGGGGAAGGGTTCGACCGCCGCGATGCTCGCGGCGATTCTCCGCGCCGCGGGTTACCGCGTCGGGTTGTTCACATCCCCGCACCTCACCGACGTGCGCGAACGCATCCAGGTCGATGACGTGCCCGTCACGGAAGCCGAGCTCGCGGCGCGGATGACCGAACTGGCGCCCGCCGTGGCCGCGATGGACGCCGACGGGTTCCCGCCGCCGACGTTTTTCGAGATCGGCACCGCCCTCGGCTTCCTCCACTTCGCGTACCGTCGCTGCGACCTGGCGGTGATCGAGGTCGGCCTCGGCGGCCGGTTCGACAGCACGAACGTGTGCCGACCGCTGGTGTCGGTCGTCACGTCGGTGGGGCTCGACCACACCGCCCAACTCGGCCACACGGTCGAAGCGGTTGCGGAGCAGAAGGCCGGCATCATCAAGCCGAAGGTGCCGGTGGTCAGCGGTGTGACCGAGCCGGGGCCGCGGGCGGTCGTGCGGCAGACCGCGGCCGACCTGACGGCGCCGCTCTGGGAACGCGGGGCGGACTTTCGATACGAGTACCGACCCACGCCCGACGGCGGGCCGTCCGCAGTCACCATCTCGACGCCGCGGGGCAGCTACGGCCCCACGCCGCTCGGGCTCCTCGGGGATCATCAGGCACACAACGCCGCGCTGGCCGTGGCTGCCGCCGATCGGCTCCGTGACACCGGGGTTCACGTCCCGCCCTCCTCCGTCGCCGCGGGCTTGGCCGGCGTCCGCTGGCCGGGGCGGGTGGAAGTCATCCGCCGGGCGCCGGTCGTGATTCTCGACACCGCCCACAACGTCCCCAGCGCGGCGGCGCTGGTGCAGACCTTGGCCGAGTCGTTTCCGCAGACCCGGCAGAAGGCGGTGGTGTTCGCCGTGTCGTCCGATAAGCCGGTGGCCGACATACTCCGCGTGCTGGCCGGCTACTTCGACCGTTTCTTCCTGACGCGGTACGGTATCAACCCGCGCTGCGTGCCGCCCGAGGAAGCGGCCCGAGTGCTGGCTTCGGTCGCTCCGTCGGCCGGGTATGCGGTCGTCCCGACGGCCGCAGCGGCGTGGGAGGCGGCCCGCACGGCGGCTGGCGCGGACGATCTCGTGTGCGTCACCGGCTCGGTGTTCCTGGCCGGGGAACTGCGGCAGACGGTCGAAGCCGGCCGCGACTTGAGCCGCGCCGGGCCGAATTCCTGACGCGGGGTGCTGAAGCGTACCGGTCGTGCGGGTAGAATGGCGGGCGCCCGACGGTCCGTGGGTGCGGATTCGCCCGACCGGGTGACGGGTCGCCCGCGGTGTGGTGAAATACGGTTATGAAACTCCTCACGGCGGCACTCCTCGGCGAGACTCGATTCGCCCTCTCCGGGTGGTGGTTCACCCTCGTCGTGGTCGGCAGCCTGGCCGGGCTCGAGGTCGCCGGCCGGTACGCCGCCAACGACATCCACGACTTCATCGCCGCGTTCGGCCTGCTCGCCCTCGTCGCGGCCATCGCCGTGCGGCACCGCCGCGAGCCGCTGGGCTGGGTGGGCGCGCTCGCGGCGTGGGGGCGCCGCCTCGGCACCTCTGTGGCCGGGTTCCGCTACGACCACGGGTTCGACCTCCGCGGCACCCCACCGTACCCCCGCCGCACGCCGCCGCTGGTGTGGATCGTCCTCGCCGCGCTCGCGGTGTGGGCCGTCGCCGCCGGCGGCGCCTGGGCGCTCTTCCCGACCGGGTGGCGGGTCGTCGGCACCTACTCGTCCTACGTACTGTACCTCGCCGTGCTGAGCGTCCTGTGGGCGGCGCTGTTCGTCTGCACGCTGGTGGGCGTGTTCATCCCGGTCACGGTGATCGACCGCTGGGTGCGCGGGTGGGCCGGCGAAACCGACCGCCGCGGGGCCGAACTGGCCGCCGTCGTCGGGTACGCGGTGCTGGCGTCGGTCGTGGCGTGGGCGGTGCCGCCGACGGCCGTCCTCGGCATCTGTGCTGCCGTCGCAGTCCTTGCCGCGGTCGCCTACGCCCTCCCCGGCGGCGACGGTGCGGCGATCCTGTGGCGCGCCGGCGAGGGGACGCCGGTGTACGCCCTGCCGCTGCACCGTGTGATGGCGCTGGTCGTGGGACTGGCGGCAGTCGTCATGTTCAACCTCCTCCTGACCGCGTGCGGCGGCCGGCTCACCGGGGGCGGCGAGGAGGCGATGCCGGTGACGGCCCTCCTCGGGGCCATGACCGCGTGGCTCGTCCCCGGCCTGCTGTGCGTCGGCCTGTACTGGCTGGCGTCGGCGGCGCGGACCGACCCGGCCCGCCGCACCCGGCCGACCGTCGCAGTGACCGGTGGCAGCCCGACTGAGCGGAAGTCGGCCGCCGGTCGCATCCGCCGGTGGGGCTTCCGCGCCCGGACCACACCGGGCGACGGCGCAAGTGCGGGCGTGGAACTGGTGCCGCCCGAGCAGTCGGAGGCGACCGAGTTCGACCCGCGCTGGCCGCTCCGCGTCGGCCCCGCGGACCTGGACGGCGACGGGGTCCGCGACCGGCTGGCGCGGCGCGACGAGATTCAACTGCGGCGGCAGTTCTTCCGCGGCGTCGGCAAGCTGTTCCGGCGGGCGAGCGCGTTCAAAGGGCCGGGCGGCGGGGGGTTCTGGTTCGCACCGCACTGGTGGTTCATCGAGTGCCTCGGCCGCGAGGACGCCGACGGCGGCGAGGAGACGGCCCCGCCGCTGGTCGGCCCGCCGTACGCGCGGGTGCTGCCGGTCCGCTGCCGCCAGCACCTCCACGCCGTGCTGCGCGCCACGCGGGTGGACATGTTCTTCGTCGAGGACGGCGTCGGCCACCGCAAGCTGGAGAAGGTGATCCGCGTGCTGATGGAGCTGTACGACGTTCACGGCGGCAAGCGGGCCGCGGAGGAACTTCACTTCCGGGGGCTGCCGAAGGTGCGGGTGATGATCCACGACTACGAGCCGGGCAACCCGTTCCGGTCGGACGTGTACCCGGAGCCGAAGTTCGACGACCTGAGCCGGGTGCGGGTGCTGCACGTCTTCCGCGACCGCGGCGGCGATGTGGAGCGGATCGAGCCGCCGTTCGACTGGTCGAGCACCCCGGCCCCCGCCGGCCTGGTGGGCTGATCGGAGGAGCGACGATGCCCGTGCACGACTGGGCGAAGGTGGAAGCCGGGGTGTTCCACGGCTTCCACCACTTCTGGCTCACGACCATCACGACCGCCCTGAACGCCGGCATTCTCCCGGAGGGCTATTACGCGCTCCCCGATCAGGTCGCCGGACCGGGTCACCCGGACGTGCTCGGGCTCCAGCGTCGCACACGACCTGACCGCAGCCCATCACCGCCGGACGGCAGCCCCACAACCGCTTTGCTGGCTGGTCCCGCTGTGAGG
The DNA here is from genome assembly GCA_035629595.1 of Urbifossiella sp. Taxonomy (GTDB): domain Bacteria; phylum Planctomycetota; class Planctomycetia; order Gemmatales; family Gemmataceae; genus Urbifossiella. The sequence goes on from DASPHQ010000016.1 coordinate 12,610, forward strand.
CACGAAGACACGTCCGACCAACGGCCCCGGGTGCGGAGTCTGAAGCGGGTGTCCGTTCGCCACGCTTCCGGTGACCGGGTAGTCGCACTGGTTGAGGTCGTGTCCCCGTCGAACAAGGACGGCCCGGCGGCGGCGAAGGCGTTCGCCACCAAACTCGGCGACTACATCGTCGAAGGCGTCCATGTCCTTGTCGTTGACCTGCATCGCCCCGGTCGCGCCGATCCGAACGGGATTCACCCGCTGA
>DASPHQ010000017.1:0-6087 GCA_035629595.1 Urbifossiella sp.
TGCGCTCGGTCACGCACACCCAGGCCGGGCACGGCATGGGCTCGCAATGGATGCAGACCGGCTACCCGGTCACCATCGAGGTGAATGACAACATCCACCCGTCTACCGGGTCCGTCGTCGCCCGCCTGAAGGGGCCGAACGACCCCGGGCTTCCGGCCTACGTCAACCTGCCGCGGCAGGTCAGCTTCGGGAAGGCGGCCTACCTCGGCGCCGCATTCAACCCGTTCTCCCCGGACGCCAGCCCGAACGACCCGGCCTTCCAGGTCCGCAACCTCCGCCTCCCCGGCCGTGTGGACGCGCCGCGCCTCGACCGCCGCCGGCAGCTCCTGCAAGACCTCGACACCGCCCGCCGCGACATCGACCTGCGCGGCGACCTCGACGGCCTCGACACGTTCTACCGCGACGCCCTCGACATGGTGACGAGCCCGAAGGCGCAGCGGGCATTCGACGTGACCCGCGAGGCGCCGCGGCTGCGCGACAAGTACGGCCGCAACGACCTCGGCCAGAGTTGCCTCCTGGCCCGGCGGCTGGTCGAGGCAGGGGTGACGTTCGTGACCGTGCAGGCCGGCGGCGGCTGGGACACGCACGGCAACAACTTCACCGAGCTGAAGCGCCGACTCCTGCCGCAGTACGACGCCGGCGTCGCGGCGCTGATCGAGGACTTGCACGACCGCGGGCTGAGTGACGAGGTGCTGGTGATCTCGCTCGGCGAGTTCGGGCGGACGCCGAAGATCAACAAGGACGCCGGCCGCGACCACTGGCCGGGCGCGATGAGCGTGCTGTACGCCGGCGGCGGGCTGAAGATGGGGCAAGCGATCGGCACCACGAACGCCCTGGCCGAGTACCCGACGAGCAAGCCGTTCACGCCGGGGTGTGCGCTGGCGACGATGTACCACGCGGTCGGCGTGGACCACCGGCACGTCTTCTACGACGACGCGCAACGGCCGCTGAACGTGTTGCCGGAGGGCGAGCCGATCCGGGACCTGATCGCGTAGTGAATCGCCTCCTGAGCCGGCGGCGTCAGCCGTCGGAGCCTCCACCGTCGCGGGAGGCTCCGACGGCTGACGCCGCCGGCTCGGGGCGTGGTTCGGCGCCTGTGTCTGCTACAATGCCGCCGTGGTTCTACCCCCCTCCCCCGCCGACGACGAACCCTGGCTCGCGCCGTTCGCCATGCGCTCCGCCGCCAGCCGCGGCCGCCGCTACCCGGAGCCCGACCACGCCTTCCGCTCGCTGTACCAGCGCGACCGCGAGCGCGTCGTCCACTGCACCGCCTTCCGCCGCATGACCGGCAAGACGCAGGTGCTCGTCGCCAGCGTCAACGACCACCACCGCACCCGACTGACGCACACGCTCGAGGTCGTGCAGGTGGCCCGCACCGTCGCCCGCCGGCTCCGTCTGAACGAAGACCTGACGGAGGCGATCGCGCTGGCCCACGACATCGGCCACCCGCCGTTCGGCCACGCCGGCGAGGAGGCGCTGAACGCCTGCCTCGCGCCGCACGGCGGATTCAACCACAACCTGTTCGGCCTCCGCCGCGTGGACGAACTGGAGGAGCGCTACCCCGGCTTCCCCGGCCTGAACCTGTCGTTCGAGGTGCGCGAGGCGTTCGTGCAACACGCCGGTGCCGATCACAAGGAGTTTCGCGGCGCGGGCCGGCCGCTGCTCGAGGCGCAGGTCGTGGACGTGGTGGACAGCCTCGCCTACGACACGCACGACACCGACGACGCCCTCGGCCTCGGCTTCATCACCCTCGACGACCTGACCGCGGTCGAGTTCTGGGCGTGCACCGCGGAGCGTGTGCGGGCGCACACACCGGGCCTGTCCGGCAACCCGTTCCGCAACGCCGTGGTCCGCGAGTTGCTGGCGTGGCAGGTGACCGACCTGCTCGACGAGACCGCGCGTCGGCTGGCCGAAGCGAACGTGCGGACGGTGACGGACGTGCGGGCGGCACCGGCGCCGCTGGTCGGCTTCTCGGGCGAGGTCCGGCGACTGAAGGCCGGGTTGGAACGATTCCTCCGCGAGCGCGTCTACCGCCATCACCGCGTGCTGCGAATGACGGCCAACGGCAAGCGTATTCTGTCCGCCCTGTACCACGAGTACGTCGCGCACCCCGAGCTCCTGCCCGAGAAGCACCTCCGCCGCTGGGACGGGGCCGACGCGCTGATCGGCAAGCCTCCGCCGGGGTGGGTGACGGCGAACCGCCAGCCGCTGCCGGGGCTGGAGCGCGTGGTGGGCGACTACCTCGCCGGCATGACCGACCGCTTCGCCCAGGCCGAGTACCGGCGGCTATTCCTGCCGTCGATCGAACTGTAGCCGCCGCCGCAGGCCAGGGTTATACACACCCTGACGGTGCCGCCCGGCCGCTCTCCATCGAGACCCGACATGCTCCTCTGGCTCCTCCGCGGCGCGTACGTCGCCCTCCTCCTCGGTGTCGCCGCCTTCGCCGCCAACGTATTCATCGAGGACAACGACAACACCCGAGGCGTCGTCGTCGCCCTCTGCGTGCTGGCCGTCGGCGGCCTCGTCCTGTTCACCGACCTCCGCGACAAGCAGAAGCACATCACCACCATCTCGGCGGTGTACCTCGGCCTCCTCCTCGGGCTGCTGCTCGGGTGGCTGCTAACGCTGGCGCTGGAACCACTGCTGGTGTACGCCTTCCAGCACCGCCCGCAGGCCGTGCAGGTGTCGCGCGTGCTGGTCACGCTGGTCTGCTGCTACGTGACGATTTCAACGCTCCTGCAGACGAAGGACGAGTTTCGGTTCATCATCCCCTATGTCGAATTTTCCAAGCAGGTGAAGGGCGGCCGGCCGCTCGTGCTCGACACGAGCGTGATTATCGACGGCCGCATCGCCGACGTGTGCGATACTCGACTGATCGACACGAAGCTGCTGGTGCCGCGGTTCGTGTTGCAGGAGCTGCAGGCCATCGCCGACAGCTCGGACAAGCTGAAGCGCGGCCGCGGCCGGCGCGGGCTGGACGTGCTCAAGCGGCTCCAGACGAACCCGAAGATCGAGCTGGAGCTGCACGACGGGAACGTGCCGGAGTTGCGGACCGGCGAGCGGATCAAGGTGGACGAGCGGCTCGTCATCCTGGCGAAGGCGCTGGGCGCCCGCGTCGTGACGAACGACGTGAACCTGAACAAGGTGGCGCAGCTGCAGGGCGTGGACGTCATCAACCTGAACGAGCTGGCCATCGCCATGCGGACGGTGGCGCTGCCGGGCGAGCTGATGACGGTGAAGCTGGTGAAGGCCGGCGACCAGCTCGGGCAGGCGGTCGGCTACCTGGAAGACGGCACGATGGTGGTCGTCGAGCAGGGCCGGCCGCTGATCGGGCAGGACGTGGCGGTGGTGGTGACGAGCGTGTACCCGACGCCGGCCGGGCGGATGATCTTCGGCCGGCCGGACGGCCGCGCGAGCGGCACGAACGTGTCCGGCGCCACCCCCGCCGCGGCCCCGCCGCCGCCGCAGGGGTCCGGCGGCCACGAGCCGCTGCGCCCGCCGGGCAAGCCCTGACATCGGAGAGCGCACATGGCCCGCGTCGTACCCGTCGGACTGTTCGTGGCGGGCGTCGCGAGTGTTCTTTTCTCCGCCGGCCCGCCTGCGACCGCCCGCCAGGACAAGAAGGCCGACGCCCTCCCGCCCGCCGCTTCCACGGCCACGTCCGACGTGGAGGCAGTGGAGAAGGTGTTGCTGGCGCGGAAGGAGTACGAGGCGAGCCTGAAGAAGCTGTGGCAGCACTACACCACGGCCGGCGACAAGCTCCGCCAGAAGTGGACCGAAGACGAGTTGATGGCCTATCACCTCATGTTCAAGCCGTCCTACAACCTGGACGTACACGACGTGCCGCCGCCGACCCTGCAGGCGACGACGAACGTCCGCGAGGCGAACGAGCTGTTCCGCATGGCGATGGAGTACAAGGGCAAGGGGAACGGCAACGACTACATCCTGAACATGCGCCGGGCCGAGGTGCTGCTGCGGGAAATCTTGGAGAAGTACCCCAACTCGGACAAGATTCCCGAGGTGGCGTACCAGCTCGCGCAGCTGTACGAGAGCCGGGCGTACAACCAGCTCGACCGCGCCGCCCGGTACTACGAGCGCTCGTTCCAGTGGGCGCGCGGCAGCCGTACGGACGCCCGCCTCCGCGCCGCGATCATTTATGACCGCCAATTGAACGAGCGGTCGAAGGCGATCCTCCTCTACCGCGACGTGGTCGAGCACGACATCGACGCCGAGCGCATCCGCACCGCCGAGCGGCGGCTGGCGGAATTGACGGGCGGGAAGAAGTAAGCCTCCGCCGTATACTCACTGGATGGCCCCGTCCCACCTCCGCTGGCCGCTGGTGCTGTCCATCGCGGCGGCGGTCGTCACCATCGGGATGAAGGGGACGGCCGCCGCGGTGACTGGCTCCGTTGGCCTGTTCTCGGACGCACTCGAGTCCGGCGTCAACCTGTTCGCCGCGGTCGTGGCCTACGTGTCGCTCGTGTACGCCGCCCGGCCGGCCGACCCGAGCCACGCCTACGGCCACGAGAAGATCGAGTACCTGTCCAGCGGCCTCGAAGGCGCCCTCGTCCTCGCCGCCGGCCTCGGTACCGCCGGGTACGCCGTTCGCCGCCTGTTCTACCCGGAGCCGCTCGATAACCTCAAAATCGGCACCGCCATCGCCCTCGCGGCGTCGGCGGTGAACTTCGCCGTGGCCCGGGTGCTGCTCCACCACGGCCGCAAGCACCGGTCGATCGTCCTGGAGGCCGACGGCAAGCACCTGATGTCCGACGTGTGGACTTCGGTCGGCGTCGTCGCCGGGATCGGCCTCGTACTCGTCACCGGCTACCAGTGGCTCGACGCCCTCGTGGCCGGGGTCGTCGGGCTGCACATCATGTGGACCGGGGGCGAACTCATCCGCCGGTCGTTCGACGGGCTGATGGACCACGCCCTTCCCGCCAGCGAGCAGGACCAGATTCGTGCCGTGATCGCCGCGAGGCTACCGGCCGGGGCGGCGTTCCACGCGCTCCGCACGCGGCAGGCCGGGGCGCGGCGGTTCGCCGAGTTCCACCTCCTCGTCGCCGGCGACCAGTCGGTCCGCTCCGCTCACCAGCTCGGCCACGAGATCGAGGCCGCGCTGGTGGACGCCCTGCCGGGGCTCGAAGTGGTGTTCCACGTCGAGCCGGTGGACGAGCGCGAGTCGTGGGAGGGCGAGTACCTGGAACGGCTCGGGGAAGTCCCGCACCCGCCGGGGGCCGCCGATGACCGCTGACACCCTGGTGTCACTGTGGGAGTCGTCGGCCGTGCGGACGGTCGCGGCGGGCACGGCCGGCCTCGGCCTCGCGGCCGGGGCGGTCGGCACGTTCGCCGTCCTCCGCCGGCAGAGCCTCCAGGGCGACATGGTGTCGCACGCCGCCCTCCCGGGGCTCGCGGTGGCGTTCCTGCTCGGCGGGCGCGAGGCGTGGGAACTGGTCCTCGGCGGGGCCGTCGCGGGGTGGCTGGCGATGGCGGTCGTGGGCGCGATCACGCGGCGGTCGCGGGTGCCGTTCGACGCCGCCCTCGGCGGGGCGCTGGCGGTGTTCTTCGGCCTCGGCCTCGTGCTGATGACCTACGCGCAGCACCACGTCGAAGACGCCGCGCGGCACCCGCTCGACCGCTACCTGTACGGCAACGCCGCGTACCTCCGCGACGACGACCTGGTGATGATCGCCCGCCTCGGCGGAGCGGTGGCGCTGGTGCTGGTGCTGTTCTGGAAGGAGTTCAAGCTGCTGGCGTTCGACCCCGACTACGCCCGCAGCCTCGGCTACCCGGTCCGCCGGCTCGACCTGTTGCTCACCACGCTGACGGTGGTCGCGGTGGTGGTCGGGTTGAAGGCAGTCGGCGTGGTGCTGATGACGGCTCTGCTGGTGGCGCCGGCCGCCGCGGCGCGGCAGTGGACGAACCGGCTCGGCGGCGTGGTGCTGCTGGCGGGCGTTTTTGGCGCGGCGGCCGGGGTCGGCGGGGTGGTGTTCAGCCACGTCGCCAGCTCGGGGGTGAGTCTGCCGACGGGGCCGACGATCGTGCTGACGGCGACCGCGATCGTCGGCGTGTCGCTGGTCTTCGGGCCGG
>DASPHQ010000018.1:0-6925 GCA_035629595.1 Urbifossiella sp.
AGCGTCATCGTCAGGACTCCTTCGGCGAGTGCGACGGCCGGCGTCGCGGTCTTCACCCCGCGGGCGAAGCCGACGGCGCCGACCCGGGTGAAGTCCGCCAGCGCGGGCGGAACGGGTTCGACCAACGTGACCCCCACGAACCCCGCGGGCGCGGTGACGCCGCGGCGCGTCAAGCGGTCGCGGAGCATTTCCTTGCCGCGGTCGAGGCGGCGGCGCAGGGTGCTGAAGCTCCAGCCGAGGTCGCGGGCCGCGGCGTCCTGCGTCCGCCCCTCGACCAGGCACGCCACCACCGCCGCGCGCTCCGCGTCCGGCAGGCGGCCAAGTTCGTCGTCGAGCACGGCCGCGAGGTCGTCGGGCGCCGTGGTGGTGACGGCGATCTGGCGGGCGTCCGCGGCCGCGCGCTCGTGGCGCACGCGGCGGCGGAGTTGGTCGCGGTGCCGGCGGGCGACGTGCCCGGCGACGCGGCACAACCAACCCCCGACCGGCCGCCCGCGCACGGCCGCGGCCTTCCGCGCCAGCACCAGGAACGCCGCCTGGAAGGCGTCGTCCGCGTCGGTCGGCCCGACGATGCGGCGGCAGACGCCGAGCACCATCGGCCCGTGCCGGCGCACCAGTTCCGCGAACGGGGCGTCGTCGGGGTCGGCGGCGAACCGGTCGAGCAGGGCGGCGTCGGGCTCGGCGGCCAGGTCGGCCGCGGCGAGGCGGTGCAGGTGGCCGGCGAGGCGGTCGGGCATGGCGGCTCCCGCGGGCGGTTCACCAACCTATCCCGCGCCGCGGGAGGAACTGCTCAAGAAAAAGTGGCAACTGCGCGTCACGCCGTCCCGGCGATGATGATGAGCGGCCGCTTCGCCTCCTCCGCCTCGGCCCGCCGGATCAGGTCGCGGACCATCCACGGCACGTTCCCCTCGCCGAACAGGAGGAACCCGAGGGTGCCGCTCACCGGCGACTCGTCCGTCCACCCGAAGTGGATCTCCGGCGGCTGCCCGACCTTCCCCATCTCGAGGGCCAGCGCCGCCAGGGTGTGCGAGATCGACGCCGCCCCGGTGATGCGCATGATGTACCGCCCCTCCTCCTGCAACACCTGAAGCACCGGCTCATGCTCGAAGTCGCTGGCGTCCGCCAGCTCGACCTGAACGAACACCACCATCAGCTCGGCCGGGATGCGGTGCTCGAGGCGGATCTGCGTCTCCTTCTCCGCGAGCGTCCGCCGGCCGGGGCGGTGCGGCACCAGGATCGTCAGCTCCAGGTGGCGGATCGTGTCCCACAGGAACTGCGAGTCCGGGTCGGCGAACTTGAACCCGCCGAACCGCAACTCGCGGCTCCGCGCCAGCCGCGACACGAACGATGTCACCAGTATCGTGGCGATGAAGAACAGCGAGATCAGGAGCCCCTGGAAGCTCTTCTCGACCTCGTTCGCCACGGTCGTGTACACGAACACCGCGGTGATGACCGCGAACGGCCACGACAGCCGGCGGAACCACGGCCCCGTGCGGGTCTGCCACACGTCGATGACGGCGGCGAAGCAGGCGCTGGTGATGAGCACCAGCACGCCGGTGGCGTAGGCGCCGCCCTGGGCGTCCACGCTCGCCTTGAACACGTAGGTGACCAGCAGGTTGATGGCGGTGAAGAGGAACACCAGCGGCCGCACCGCGGCGGCCCACTCGGGGGCCATGCCGTACTTCGGCAGGTACTTCGGCACGAGGTTCAGCAGCCCGACCATGGCGCTGGCCCCGGCGAACCACAGGATCACGATGGTGCTGACGTCGTAGACGGTGCCGAACGCCGGGCCGAACAGCCCGCACACGGCGCCGGTGCCGCCCTCGCCGTGCGCGATGTACGCCAGCGCCCGCCCCGCGGCCGGCTTCTTCGGCCAGTCCTCGGGGTGGTGGAGCTCGCGGCCGGCGGCGTCGCGCGGGTAGCCGCCGGTGGCCGCGACCGGCGTGATTTCCGACGGCGGGATGATCGTGCTGACCACGACCGAGGAGCCGAGCAGGTAGACGCTCATGACGAGCGCCGCGACGGCGAGAAGCTTGCGGGTGTTGGCGATCCGCCCGGCCGGCTTCTCGGGGTCGTCGTCGGCCCGGCCGCGGACGTTTGCCGCCACCGCGACGCCGGTCTCGAACCCGCTCAGGCCGAGGGCGAGTTTCGGGAACAGCAGCAGGCTGACGGCGAGCATGCCGCCCCAGCCGGCGAGCTCCCACGCGCCGACGGGGTTGTGCGGCAGGTGCCACTCGCCGGCCTCCAGCCGGGCGACCCAGGCGTGCCACAACTCGGGGTGGTCGGTCAGGTAGACGAGCCCGGCGCCGACCACAACGAGGTTCAGCGCCAGGTACACGGCGACGATCCCGGCCGCGATGCCGATCACCTCGCGGAACCCGCGCATGAACATGGCGCCGAGCGAGACGAGCAGGAACATGGTGATGAGGACGAGCTGCCGGGTGGCGCTCTCCCCCTCGTCCGGCTTGAACCACCAGTTCGGGTTCTCGACGACGTGGACGGCCGCGTCCGCCGCCGACAGCGTCTTGGTGATGACGAACCCGGTGGCGGCGAACCCGAGGAGCACGAGCACCATGATCTTCCCCGGCCACCCGGAGACGAGCTTGGCGAGCATGCCGATGGAGCCCTGGCCGGTGAACGACTTGCCGGCGACGTAGGCGTAGACGGGGAGCGCCCCGAACAGCGTCAGGAGGACGAGCACGACCGTCGCCAGCGGGGCGAGGAGGCCGGCGTTTTGCACCGCGATCGACGGCTGGTAGCCGAGGGTGGAGAAGTAGTCGACGCCGGTCAGGCACATGACCCACAGCCAGAACGACTGGTGGTGCCCGGCCGGCTCCGCGTGCGGACCCGGGGATTGGCTCATGGGGGTGGGCTGACGCCGCCGGTCGGCCGCGCGACGGGCGCGGGCGGGTCCGGCGGGCGGGGCGGTTTCCGGTAGGTCGCTACCGCCCCAAAACCGTCCGTCATCTTAGCGAAAACGGGACCGCCCTCACGGCCGCGGGCCGAACCCCTTCATCGGCGGCGGCGGGTTGCCGTCCGGCAGCCAGTAGTCGGCCGGCAGTTTCAGCGACTGGCGCAGCTCCGGGTACGCCGCCCGGGCCGCCTTCACCTCCGCGGCGTAGTCGAACTGCGCCGGCCCCGGCCGGGCCACCACCGCCTTGCACCGGTCGTCCGGGGTCGAACCGAGCGCGGTTACGAGCGCGGCCTCGAACGCCCCCGCCTTGCGGTACACGCCGCGGAGGTCGGCGTCCGGCCGGCCGAGGAACGCGTCCATCCCGGTGATGACCTTGTCCCCGTCCATCGACCACACCACCTTCGTCCCCTCGGCCTTGAAGCCGGTCACCTCGGTCGCCGCGCCGGGGAGGAGGTACGTGGCCGTCATCTTGCCGCGGGAGAAGGCCGCCACCATCATCGGGCGCACGAGCTGGTACTGCACCCGGTCGGTGAGGATGTACTCGTCCAGCTCCGCGTCGGACTTCTTCGCCAACTGCTCGGCTGACTGCCGACCCGGCCCGCCGAACAGGGGTGGGGGTTCGGCAGTCGGCGGTCCCGGGCCGCGCGGCGGCTTCTTCGCCAGCACCAGTTGTCCGCCCTTCTCCGCGCCCGAGACCAAGCCGAACGGGCTGCCGAGGAACGGGCCAGTGTTCGGGAAGTCGAGGCGGTCGAGCTTGTCGAAGTAGGCGGTGCCGGCGAACTTGAAGCGGCCGTCGGGGGCGAAGCTCGCGGCCACGTCCTTCCACGCCGCGATGCCCTGAGCGCCCTTCAGGAGAGTCTTGAGCGACTGGAGCCGGGCGCCCTCCAGGGTCGGCGGCTCCTGCGCCTTCGGCCCGCCGATGAACTCGGCCGGCGGCGACATCGCCACGTCGATCCGCACCTTGCCGCTGCCGTCGGGGTTGAGCGTGAACGTCTGCGTCCCCTCGACGCACCCGGAGACGGCGAAGGCGACGGTGGCGAGGGCGGCGAGCGTGAACCGGCGCATGGGCTGTCCCGTAGTAGGGGAGAGGAACCCGCCGGAATTGTGGCAAGCGTCGCGCCGGGCGTCAACCGGACGGCTGCTTGATTCCCCGCGCCGGCGGGGGTAGGCTGGTGGGCTGTCGCCCCGACCGAAGGATACGCGCATGGCGTCCGACGCGGACCTGGCTAACGAATTCTTCCAGGTGCGGCGGCACGGCGACGTGGCCGTGATCGTGCCGTCGCCGCAGGTCGAGCACCTGCCGGAGACGCTCCTGGAGCCGGCCGCCCAGCTCGTGCTCGCCCCGCTCAAGGCCGACCCGCCGGGGCAGATCATCGTGGACCTGGCGGCCGTCCGCTACTTCGGGTCGGCGTTCATCACGTTCCTGCTCCGCTGCCACAGCGTGTGCGCCGAGCGCGGCAGCGAGCTCGTGCTGGCCGGGGTGAATCCGAACATCCGCGAGCTGCTGCGGATCACCAACCTCGACAACCACTGGGCGCTGTACGACACCGTGGTCGAAGCCCTGAACACCCTCGGCGGCTCCGATTGACCCTTCCGTGGATGTCGCCCTCCTGCGGTCGTGGCTCGACCTCCCGGCCGAAGTCGCGTGGCCCCCGGACCCGCACGTCCTGCTCGGCTTCCCCCCCGGCGCCGTGGACCCCGGCGAGGCCGAGCTTCGGGCGCTCGACCGGATGGACCGCCTCCGGCCGTACCAACTCCTCCACCCCGAACTCGTCACCGAGGGGATGACGCGCCTCGCGCAGGCGCTCATCGCCTTCACCGAGGCGCCGCCCCCGCCGCGGGAGGAGCCGGCTGCGCTTCCGGACGCCGTGCCGTACGAGGTCGTTGAAGCCCCGCCGCGGCCGGCGGAAGGCCTCCCGCTCGCCGAGGAACTGCCGGCGGGGCGGCGCTGGGTGTACGCCCGGCTCGCGGCGGTGCGGCGGGCGGCGCGGGCGTGGGACCGCGTCGGCCTCGTCCTCGGCGACCCGGACGACCCGGCCGACACGCCGCCGCGCGTGATGGTGCTGCTCGAAGCGGTGCGGGCGCTGCGACCGCTGCTGCCGGCCCTCCGCGGGGCGATGGGCGGCGTCGGCGAGCCGGGCGGCGTCTGCGCCGCGGTCGTGCGCCAGCCGCTCGTCCTCGACACCTTCCGCCGCCTCCTGCCGGACCAGCGTCTCGCCGTCGCCGCCGACTGGCGCCGCGGCCGCGACGCCCTGCGACGCGAGTACGCCTGGCTGCGGCGCGTGTCGGCTCAGGGGCGGGCGCACCGGGCCGGTCGGCGCGGACTACGGGCGGTGTGGCGGTGGGCGCTACACACGCCGGAACTATTGCTGGTGCCGCTGCTGGTGTTGCTGCTGATCGTGAGGTTGAAAGTGCGACCGGGCTGAAAGCCCGGGGACGGCCGTCCCCGGGCTTCGCCCGCCTTGCTATAACGACAGTCACGCACGGCCCCTCTCCCCCGTCCGCGCCCCCGCCTCCCTCTCGATCCAGGGAACCGACCCCGTGCCGACCCGCGAACCCGTTCGGACGCCGCGCGAAGTCCTGGCCTTCCTCCGCGAGCGCGAGGTGAAGGCCGTGGACCTCCGGTTCATGGACTTCCCCGGCCTGTGGAAGCACTTTACCGTCCCCGCCGGGGCGGTCACCGAGGACGTGTTCGAGGACGGCATCGGGTTCGACGGTTCCAGCCTCCGCGGCTGGATGCCCATCAACGAGTCCGACATGCTGCTGGTGCCGCAGCCGGACACGCTGTTCATCGACCCGTTCGCCAAGGACGTGACGCTGGCGATGCTGTGCAACATCCAGGACCCGCTCACGAAGGAGGACTACAGCAAGGACCCGCGGAACGTCGCCCGAAAGGCGGTGAACTACATGAAGAGCACCGGCACCGCCGACGCCGCGATGGTCGGCCCGTCGCTCGAGTTCTTCGTGTTCGACGACGTGCGCTACGACCAGACCTCACACTCGGCCTTCTACGCGCTCGACAGCGCGGAAGCCGCGTGGAACACCGGCCGCCGCGAGAAGCCGAACCTCGGCTACAAGGTGCCGTACCGGCAGGGATACTTCCCGTGCCCGCCGACCGACGCCACCCACGACCTGCGCAGCGAGATGATGCTGGCGATGGAAGGGTGCGGGCTCACGGTGGAGAGCCACCACCACCAGAAGGCGACGGCCGGGCAGTCGGCGATCAACGTGCGCTACGACGACCTGGTGAGCGCGGCTGATTCCGTTCTGAAGTACAAGTACGTGGTGAAGAACGTGGCGCGGAAGCACGGCAAGACGGCGACGTTCATGCCGAAGCCGCTGTTCGACGATTACGGCAGCGGCATGCACGTCCACGTCAGCCTGTGGAAGGGCGGCACCAACCTGTTCGCCGGCAGCGACTACTCGAACCTGTCCGACGCCGCGATGTACGCCCTCGGCGGGCTGTTGAAGCACGCCCCGGCCCTCGCCGCAATCACCAACCCGACGACGAACAGCTACAAGCGCCTGGTGCCGGGTTTCGAGGCGCCGGTGAACTTGGCGTACAGCCAGCGGAATCGCTCCGCGGCGGTGCGAATTCCGGTGTACTCGGCGCGGGCGAAGTCGAAGCGGCTGGAGTACCGCGTGCCGGACGGGGCGGCGAACCCGTACCTGGCGTTCGCGGGGATGCTGATGGCGATGCTGGACGGCATCCGCAACAAGACGCACCCCGGCCCGCCGCTGGACAAGGACATTTACGACATGCCGCCGGAGGAGCTGAAGGACCTGCCGCGGATGCCGGCGACGCTCGACGAGGCGCTGACGGCGCTGGAGCGCGACCACGAGTTCCTGCTGCAGGGCGGCGTGTTCACCGAGGACGTGGTGGAGACGTGGGTGCGCTACAAGCGCGAGGAGGAGGTGGCCGCGGTGCGTGTGCGGCCGCACCCGTACGAGTTCACCCTGTACTACGACAGCTGAGCGACATCGGCCCAGCGGCAGAGGTACAGGTTGTCTGGA
>DASPHQ010000019.1:0-8812 GCA_035629595.1 Urbifossiella sp.
GCACCATCTCCGCCGACAACCGCACCCGCGGGCCGCGCGCCAGCAGCCGGTTCTCGGGGTCGCGCTCGACCAGCGCCGGTGTCACCTTCGACGACTGCCGGTACGCCGCGGACGTGATCAGGAGCCGGAGGAAGCGCTTGACGTTCCAGTCCGATTGCAGCTCGACCGCCAGCCAGTCGAGGAGCTCGGGGTGGCTCGGCTGCTCGCCCTGCGCGCCGAACTCTTCGCTCGTGCGGACCAGGCCGTTGCCGAACAGCTGCTCCCAGAAGCGGTTCGCCACCACGCGGGCGGTCAGCGGGTTGTCCTTGCTCACGAGCCACTTCGCTAGCGTCAGCCGGTTCTTCTCCCCCGCCGGCAACGGGTGAAACGCGGCCGGCACGCCCTCGGTCACCACCTCGCCCAGGTCGAGGAAGTTGCCGCGGAACTGAAGCTTCGTCACGCGGCGCTGGCCGGCCGGCAGCTCCTTCATCACCGGCACCGTCGTCAGTGGCTTGATGTCCGGCAGCTGCTTCTTGAGGAAGCCGAGCCGGTCACGGTCGGCCTTCAGCTCGGTCGCCTTCGCCCCCTTCAGGATCGCCTCCAGCGACGCGATCTCACTCTCGGTGCGGCGGCGGCGGTCCTGCACGCCCGGCGCCCAGAACGATTGCAGCGGCGACTCGTCGCTGCGGTCGGCGTCGGCGGAGTTGTTGAAGAACGCGAACAGGCCGAAGTACTCCCGCTGCGTGAGCGGGTCGAACTTGTGCGTGTGGCACTGGGCGCACGCGATCGAGGTGCCCATCCACACCGTGAACGTCGTGTTCACGCGGTCCACCACGGCGACGTTGCGGAACTCCTCGTCGTTCGTGCCGCCCTCACTGTTCGTCAGCGTGTTCCGGTTGAACGCCGTCGCCGTGAGCTGGTCGGCGGTCGGGTTCGGCAGCAGGTCGCCGGCCAACTGCTCGACGGTGAAGCGGTCGAACGGCAGGTTGTCGTTGAACGCGCGGATCACGTAGTCGCGGTACTTCCAGATCGTCCGCGACGGGTCGTCGGCGTAGCCGGCGCTGTCGGCGTAGCGGGCCAGGTCGAGCCACATCCGCGCCCAGTGCTCGCCGAACCGCGGGCTCGCCAGCAGCCGGTCCACCTGCCGCTCGTAGGCGTCGGCCGCGCGATCCGTGGCGAACGCCTCGGCCTCGGCCCACGTCGGCGGCACGCCGGTCAGGTCGAGGGCGGCGCGGCGGAGGAGGGCGTAGCGGTCGGCCTCGGGCTGAGGGCTCAACCCTTCCCGCTCCAGCCGATAGAACAGAAACGAATCGATTGGGGTACTGGTGGGGTGCTTCGTGGCCGGGACCGGCGGCCGCGTCGGCGGCACGTAGGCCCAGTGCGGGGCGTAGGCGGCGCCCTGCTTCACCCAGCGGTCGAGGATGTCGATCTCGCGCGGCGTCAGCTTCTTCCCGGACTTCGCCGGCGGCATCACCTCGCCCGGCTCCGTGCTGCGGACGCGCGCCACGAGTTCGCTCTTGGCCGGATTCCCGGGCACGACCGCGGCCATCGCCCCGTCGCGGGTGTCGAGGCGGAGGTCGCCCTTCCGCTCCTTCTCGTCGGGGCCGTGGCAGGTGAAGCAGTTGTTCGACAGGATCGGCCGCACGTCGCGGTTGAAGTCCACTGGTTGAGCGGCCGCGCGAGGGGCGGCGGCGCACACGGCGGCGAGGGCGAGGAGGGAGCGAATCGGCATGGGGCCGGTCCGGGGAGGGGGGCGCTGGCGGTAGTGTTAGTTTACCCGCCGGGCGGGCCGGCGGGGGGAGAAATCCGGCGGCGGCCGGCCGTGCCGGTTCCGCGGGCGGGGAAAACTGCCCCGGGTGGGATCGTTTCACCACCGACCCCATCCAACGCCGGGGTAACGTCGTCGGAATGACACGCCCCGGGCGCGGCGGGTGTGGTACGGACTTCTCGGACCCTCGTTCGCCGCGCCGGCCCCGGTCCGCCGTTCGAGACCCCGTCCCCGTCCGGGCCAGTTGCCCGCCGGGGTTCCAGGAGTTGACTTCATGACCCGCCGCCGCAGCCGCCTGGAAGTCAACCAACTGGAAGACCGGGTGACGCCGGTCCTCGGGGGCTTCGACGTGCCCGTCCTCGCGGACGTGGACGACCCGGTCATCCCCACGTCGCCGATCCCGCCAGGGCAGATCGAGCGGCCCGATTTCACGGGCGTGGTCGCCGTCGGCGCCGGGGGTACCGGGTTCCTCCTGGACCGCGGGACGTTCGTGGTCGGCAGCCGCCACGTCGTGACCGCTGCCCACGTCGACCCTCAGGTCGGCGACATCATCACATTCTTCCGCCGCCTCCCGGACGGTAACCTCGACCGCGTGCAGATCCCGGTCATCGAGGTGTGGAACCACCCGGAGTGGACGGGGAACGTCTCCGACGGCGTGGGCGACGTGTCGCTCGTCACCCTGGCCGCCATCGCGCCGTTCGGGGTCGAAGACTACGCCATGTACACCCCCGCCCAGACCGCCGCGCGGTCGGAGATCGGGCAGACGTACTTCATGGCCGGCTACGGGCTCACCGGCACCGGGTTCACCGGGCAGGTCGGCGTGGGGGCGCCCCCCGAAGAGCTGCAGCGGATCACGATCACCGGCAACGGCGGGCAGTTCCAGATCGTCGTCCCGCCCACGCCGGGCACGGCGCAGACGACGCTCGTCACGCCGCCGATCCCCGCCAACCCCACCGCGGCCCAGATCGAGGCCGCGTTCAACGCCATCGGCATCCAGACGCTGGTCACGTCCGTCTTCGCCGGGCCGCAGGCGCCGACCGCGACCGAGCGGAGCTTCGAGATTCTGTTCCTGATCATCCAGAACCGCCCCCGGATGCAGTTCCAGCAGTACAACCCCGACCCGCTGGTGCTCAACGGCAACTTCGGCAACGTCGGCTTCACCACGCTCGTGAACGGGATCATCGACCCCGAGGCGCAGCGGCTGACGGTCGACGCCACCGGCGGCCATTTCACGCTGTTCTACGGGCCGACGGCCACGGCCCCGATCATCTTCGACCCCGCCAACCCGACCGCCACCGCGGCGCGCATCCAGCAGGCGCTGCAGAACCTTGGGCCGGCCGGCCCCGGCGAGGTGACCGTCCGCAGCCCCATCGACGGGATCAACAAGGGCACGTACCAGATCGTTTTCGACCAGATCGGCTTCGACATCCCGCTGCTGGTCGCGGCCCCCACCGGGCTGCAGGGCGGGGGCGGGACGGTGAAGGTGGCGACGATCATGGACGGCGGGTTCCGCCCGCTCCGGGCCGGGATGAACGTTCACGACGCGGTCGACAAGGGCACGCTCCGCAGCGACTACGTCCCCACCCAGCCGGACAGCAGCGAGGCCCAGGGCGACTCCGGGAGCGCCGGGTTCGTGCAGCTGGCCGACGGGAGCCTGGCCGCGATCTCGGTCGTGTCCTACGGCACCAACCCGCCGAACGCCGGCATCCGGCTCTTCCCGTTCGGCAGCCTGTCCTACAACACCCGCCTGTCGCGGTATCACGGGGACATCATCAACGAGGCCAACGGCCTCCGCCGGGTCAACGGGGTGCTCGTCCAGGACCGCTACCCGCTCACCCTCGACATGCAGTATCAGTTCGACGGGAACGACGGCGTGCCCGACGTCATCACCGTCCGCCAGGTCGCCGCGCAGGACGCCGGCGTCCCCGTCCAGGCGATCGAGGTGCTGGTCCGCAACGCCGCCGGCGTGGACGTCCTGTACTACCGCGACCGGGTCGACCGGATCGACTCGATCCGCCTCCAGGGGACGGCCGACAACGAGACGTTCATCATCGACCCGGCCGTGAGCAAGGTGGTGAGCGTCAACGGCGGGTTCGGGACCGACTCGGTCATCGGCCCGGCCGCCGCGACCCTCTGGACCATCAACGGGGTCGGCCGCGGCACCGGCGACACGGCCGGGACCGACTTCGACTTCCAGAACGTCGAGAACGTCCTCGGCAACGCCGGGGCCGACACGTTCGTCTTCACCGGAACCGGCTCGCTGGCCGGGGGCGTGGACGGCCGGGGCGGTCTCGACACCCTCGACTTCTCGCAGCGCGCCGCAACGGCCATCCAGCTGCTCGGTGCGAGCACGACCGCCGGCGGGGTGGACGGGTTCCTCGGGGTCACCGGCCCCGGCGCCCCGATCGGGGGCGCGTTCATCAACATCAACGGGTTCGTCGGCGCGCAGTTCGGCGTCAACGACGTGCTCGTCACCCCCGACACCGCCGGCGTGTTCACCCACAACGGGGCCGGCGGCACCTACGTCGACCAGTCCAGCGGCCAGACCCTCAACTACACCTTCATCGACGTGCTCGGCGGCGGGGCCGCGAACGACACGTTCAACGTCCTCGCCGTCACCAGCCCGCTGACAATCGCCGGCGGCGCGGGGGACGACGCCGTGACCGTCGCCGCCGACGCCCCGGCGGCGGGTGCGGACCGCGGCGTGGTCACCGCCAGCCTCACCGTCCTCGGCGGGGACGGGGCCGACGCGTTCCGCTTCAACGGCACCTCCGCCAACGAGGACGTCACCGCCCGCGTGGTCGGCCCGAACACCGCCGACGTGCTCGGCCTCGGCCTCCCGGCCGGCGTCACCGTCGGGTTCGGCTCGCTGGAGCACTTCCTGTTCGACGGCCGCGGCGGTTCCAACACGTTCACCGCGCTCGACATCTCCGGCTCGTCGCTCGGCACGCCGACCGACCCGGGCTCGGGCGTCGTGTACGGGCCGACCGGCCCCACCGGCGGCGGCGCCCGCATCAACGGCGTCGTCGTCGGGGCCACGGCCGTCGGCCTGTTCACCGTGAACGGCGACCCGGACAACTCGGGCGACGACGACGTGCTGACTGTGGTGGGCACGAGCGCCCCCGGGCTGGTGTCGGCGTTCGGCGAGGCGGTGGTCGGCGACGGCCGCGACCGGATCACGGTCACCGAGACCGCGGTCACCTTCCAGAGCGCCCAGGCCGGCGCCCTGCTGCCGGTGCAGATCGGCTACACCAACGGCTTCCAGACGTTCAGCACGCTGTACGTCGCCGGCGGGAACGAGCGCGGCAACGAGGGCGACACCATCCTGGTCACCACGTCGCTGACGTTCAACCTGGTGGCCGACGGCATGCTGCCGAGCCCGTCGGCGCGGCCCGGCGACCGGGTCGTGCTGACCGCCCCCGGCGGCGGCGACGGCGTGCTGGTGAACGACCCCTCGCTCGGGCCGACCCAGACCCGCGTGACCGCGCGGGCGGACAACTCCTCGGCCGGGCTCATCGGGTTCGAGTCGGGGGCGCCCGTAGTGCCCGGGGCCGGCATGATCGCCGTCGGCTCCGACGTGGGCGTCCCGGCCACGGTGCGCGTCTACGATCGCATCAGCGGGGCGCTGCGGTACGAGGTCAACCCGTTCCCCGGGTTCAACGACGGGGTGAAGGTCGCCAGCGGCGACGTGAACGCCGACGGGATCGCCGACCTGGTGGTCGGGGCCGGCCCGAACGGCGGCCCGCGGGTGGCCGTGTTCGACGGCCTCAGCGGCGCCCTGCTGTACGACTTCTTCGGCTACGAGGAGAGCTTCCGCGGCGGCGTGACGGTGGCCGTCGGCGACGTGGACCAGGACGGGTTCGGCGACCTGATCCTCGGCACCGGCCCCGGCGGCGGCTCGCGCGTGCGGGTGATCAGTGGCAAGGACGGCACGACGCCCCTCCGCGACGTGGAGGTGTACGAGAGCACGTTCCGCGGCGGCGTGTCGGTGGCCGCCGCCGACGTGAACGGCGACGGCATCCCGGACCTGATCACCAGCGCCGGCAGCGGCGGCGGCCCCCGGGTGGTGGTGATCGACGGCCGGACCTCGACCCAGCTGGCGAGCTTCTTCGTGTTCGACCCGAGCAGCCGGACCGGCTTCACCGCGGCCGGCGGCGACGTGAACGGCGACGGCTTCGCGGACGTGATCGCCGGGGCCGGGGCGACCGCGCCGGCGCAGATCCGGGTGTTCAGCGGGTTCAACCGGGCGCTGCTGAACGACTTCTACATCAACGACCCGTTCGTCCCCGGCCTGCGTACGTCGGCGATCGGGGCGGGGGTGCGGGTGGCGGTGGCCGACGCCGACGGGGACGGCGTGGGCGACATCGTCACCGGCCTCGGGCCGGGCGGCGACGCGGTGGTGCGGACGTACAAGGTGACCGGCGTGAACCCGCAGACGAACGCCCTGTTCCCGACGCTGGCGGAGATCCGCCGGCAGGACGCCTTCGACGTCGGGTACAACTTCGGGATCTTCGTCGGGGCCAGCGACTGATCCTCCCGCCGCTCGTGGCGGTGCACGCGCTGCACCGCCGCGAGCGGCGGCGTTTACTCCCCGCGCACGAGCCGCCGGAACGTCCCGCAGATGATCGGCGCCGTCTCCGGGCCGACGCTGTTCAGCTCGCCGTACTGCGCCGACCGCCGCCCGTAGCAGAACGGCGGCCGCTCGTCCCACTGCCGCTTCGGGATGAAGTACCCCAGTTCGTCGTTCGCCAGCCCGATCAGCATCCGGTGCTTGCCGCGCATTTGGTCGTAGACCGCCGGCTCGGCCGGGGCGTCGGGGAAGTCCGCGCCCGCTTCCGCGGGCGTGACCACCTTGCCGAGCACGAGTTCCGGGTAAATCTCGCCCGGGATCGCGGCGACCTCCAGACCGCCGAGCTTCAGGTAGCCCACCTCCGTCTTGATCGCCGCCGGCTTGTCCAGGTTCCCGACCGGAGTCATCACCTTCGGCGTCGGGTCGCCGTCCCACAGGTAGATTTGCCGCTTCAGGACGCCGAGCTGGAACGCCAGCCGGTAGACGGGGTTCTCGATCGGGAGGAGGAAGTCGCGCTTCCGCACGTCGAACGGCGTCAGTTCGAGCGGCACGGCGTTCTTCAGCGCCCGGTCGGCGGTCTCGCCCACGAGCGAGCCGTAGCGGTCGGCCTTCTCGAAGGTGCCGTCGGCGAGTTCCTTGCCGGCCGCGTCCTTCACCGGCAGCCGCAGCGTGGTCATCAGGCCGCCGACGGTGCCGGTGAGGTACACGACCGGGCACTTCTGCGACTTCCGCAGGTGGCCGACGGTGTAGCCGACGAAGTCGGCGGTGACGGCGGTGTTCTTGCTGTCCAGCACCTCGGGGTGGCAGTTCCACTGCACCACGACGCCGCGCGCGGCCTGCGTCTTCGGGTCGTGGAAGCGCAGCGCGACGAGCTCGTCGTGCAGCACGAGCGGCAGTCGGGTGTCGCGGAGGAGTTCGGGTGCCCTGGCGGTGCCGATGCGGGCGGCTGCCGGGGCGCGGGCCTTGTCCGCCGCGGTGACCGCCTCGACGCAGCCGAGTTGCACCCGACCGAGGTAGTCGCGGTCGACGCCGGACGCGAGCGGGTTCGCCCCCCACAGGCCCATCGTGTCCGGCCCCTCGTGGTTGTGCGTGGCCGACACCAGGACGTACTTGAACCCCGGCAACTTCGCCCGCACCGTCTCCACGAACGGGAGGAACAACCCGACCACGTCCACCGACACGAGCGCGACCTTGTCGGGGCCGTCGGCGAGGACGACGGCGCGGACCATGAGCGGGTCGTGGACCGACTTCGCTAGCCGGTTGTGCCCGAACCCGGCCATGAACACCGCCTGCTTGCCCAGGACGGGGGTGATGTCGGCTTCGCCGAACCCGACCGTGAGGTCGCCGGCCGCCGCGGAGAGGGCGGCTACCAGGACGCAGAACAGGGAGAGGGCCAGGCGGTTCATCGTGAGCCTCAACATCTGTGACAGCCCACCCGCCGCAGCGGGTGGGCTTTGCCCACTATTCACACTCGCGCATGTACCGGATGCTCTCTCGCGCGATCGTCTCCGGGTCGGGCGTGTAGTCGAACACCTCGACCGACACCCAGCCGGTGTAGCGCACGTCCGCGAGCGCCCGGAAGATCGGCTTGAAGTCCACGTCGCCGAACCCGGGGCCGCGCTTGTTCGGGTCGTTGGCGTGGAAGTGGTGGAAGTACTCGCGGTTCGCCCGGATCGTGTCCGCGACCGGGGCCGACTCCGACGACATCGCCTTCACGTCGAGGTGGAGTTTCACGAACGGGTGGGCCATGCGCCGGCACAGGGCCGTCCCCTCGGCGGCGGTCGTCATGTAGTTCGTCTCGGCGGTCGTCAGCGGCTCCAGGCACAGGGTCACGCCGCCGTCCTCCAGCGCCTTCAGGCAGTGGCCCAGGGTGTCGGCGGCGCGGTCGTCGCCCTCGGTTTTCGACACGCCATCTTCGAGGTTGCGCTGGAAGGGCGAGCCGAGCACCATGAGGTTCCCGCCCAGGTCGGCGGTCGCGCGGGCCAGCTCGGCGAGGTACGCGCCCGTCGTGCGGCGAACGGCCGCGTCGGGGCTGGTGAGGTGGAAGCCGGTCGTTTTCGCCAGCAGCCAGTGGAGGCCGATGATGGTGAGCCCCGCGAGCTCGGCTTGGCGGCGCAGATCGGCGCGGCGCGCGGCCGACACGTCGGTGATGAGCGGGGCGAGGGTGAACGGCGCCACCTCCAGCCCGGTATAGCCGAGCTCGGCGGCGCGGGCGCAGACGCGGGCGTGGTCCCAGTTCTCGAACGTCTCGTTGCAGATCGCGTACTTCATGCGGGGGTCTGGGATTGGGTTCAGCCGGGGGGCCGGCGGTGCCGATACGAGGCGGTGCGGGCACGGATGGGGAAGATATGCGCGGGGTCGGCCGGCGGGTTCGGGTCGCTCTCCTCGCCGCGGCCGCCGCCGCGGGCGGGTGCGCCACCAAACCCTACGACCGCGACCCGCTCCTGAGCAACAAGTACGGCGTGCGCGGCGACCGCGCGGCCGCCGCCCGCCCG
>DASPHQ010000020.1:0-2505 GCA_035629595.1 Urbifossiella sp.
TCGCCCGCGGACTTGGCCACGAAGTTGCGCCGCGCCGCCGACCGCGTCGCCGACCCGGCGTGTCAGCAGGTCCGCGACACGAACGGCGTGTACTTCTTCGGCCGGCCGCTGGGGCTCGAAGGCTCGGTGGCGCTGCTGTTCCCCGGCGAGGGGGCACAGTACCTGAACATGCTCGCCGACCTGTGCGGCGTGTTCCCGGAGGTGGAGGAGACGTTCGCGTGGTGCGACCGGCTCGCGGCCGACGCGGGCACACCTGAGGCGTCCCTGCGGCAGTTGCTGCACCTACCGGCCGACGCGAGCGACGAGCAGAAATCGGCAGCCGAAGCGGAACTCCGAAAGCTCGGGCCGTCGATTTTCGGGGTGCTGTTGGCCGACCTGGCACTCAGTAAGGTGCTCGGGAACCTCCGCATCCCGGTGTCGGCCGTCGCCGGCCACAGCGCGGGCGAGATCGCGGCGCTGCTGGCGGCCGGGGCGATGGGGGCGGACGAAGTGTTCGGCCAGCACCTCGCCAGGTCCATGGCGTCGATGCAACAGCAGGAGGACGAGGCGGGCGGCCCCGACATCACCCTCCTGGCCGTCGGCGCCGGCCGCGATGCCATCGGGGAGGCCGCGGCAGCAGCCGGCGTGCTGGTGGCGATGGACAACTGCCCGCACCAGTGCGTCGCCGTCGGCCCGACCGCGGCCGTGGCGACGGTCGAGGAGACGCTGACCGCGCGCGGGATCATCTGCGAGCGCCTGCCGTTCCGGCGGCCGTATCACACGCCGCTGTTCGAGCCCTGGATGGGGCCGTTCCGCGACATGTTCGCCCCCGTGCCGTTCACCGCCCCGCACACTCCGGTCTACTCGTGCAGCACCGGCGAGCGCTTCCCCGCGGACCCGGACACGGCCCGCGAGCTGTTCGTGAACCACTGGGTGAGCCCGGTGGAGTTCACGCGGCTGGTGCGGCGGATGCACGCCGACGGCGTCCGCGTGTTCGTGGAAGCCGGCCCGCGCGGCAACCTGTCGGCGTTCGCCGAGGACATCCTCCGCGGCGAGCGCTTCGCGGCGATCCCGGCGAACCTGCCGCGCAAGAGCGGGCCGACGCAGATCAATCACCTCGTCGCGCAGCTGGCGGCGTACCACGTCCCGGTGAACGCGGCGCACCTTCACGCCGCACAGGCTGAAAGCCCACCGGCTGCGGCCGGTGGGCTTCGCCCAACGGATGCGTCGAGCGCCATGATGAGCGCGTACCTCGACGTGATGGAGCAGTTCCTCGACGTGCAGCGCGAGGTGATGACATCGTTCCTCGCGGGCTGCCCCGCGGGGGTGGTCGAGGGGCTGCACGAGTCGCCCGCGGCCGACAAGCCGCTCTGTCTGACCGGCGACGTGATCCACTACGAGCCGGGGCGCGAGGTCGTGTTCCGCCGCGTGATGGACGAGCGCGAGGACCGCTACGCGGACGACCACACCCTCGGCGGCCGCGGAGTCAGCCGCGTCGATCCCGCGCAGAACGGCCTGCCGATCCTGCCGATGACGTTCAGCCTGGAGGCGATGGCGCAGGCGGCGCTCCTCCTCGCCCCCGGCAAGGTCGTGACGAGCCTTCAAAACGTCCGCCTGTTCCGCTGGCTGCCGTTCGACCCCGACCCGACCACGCTCGAAGTTCGCGCCACCGTCGTCGCCGTCGATCCCGAAACGGGTACGGTCGAGGTGAAGGCCGACGTGCGCGACCTGGGCAACTCCTTCCTCGCGGACGCCGCCGGGAAGCCCGCCTGCGAGGCGACCCTGACGCTCGCCGACCACTACCCCGAACCGCCGGACCCGTTACCGTTCGCGCTCACCGACGAAACGCCGTGCCGGTCGACGGTGGACGACCTGCGGCGGAATATGTTTCACGGGCCGCTGTTCCAGATGATCCGCTCGCTCGACCGCGTCGGACGCGAGGGTATCGAAGGAACGCTGGAGGTGCAGGCGCGCGACGGCTGGTTCGCGTCCGACGCCGACCCGCGCGTCGCACTCGACCCCGTGCTCGTGGACGCCGCCATGCACGTCCTCGGGGCGTGGCACCTGGAGCAGCCCGACTGGACCGGCCGCATCCTCCTGCCGATCGGCGTGCAGCGGCTCGACTTCTACGGCCCGCCGCCAGCGGTCGGCAGCCTGCTGCTGCTCCGCGGCCACAACGAGGAGGAAACCGCGCGGCAGGTCCGTCACGGCGTCGAGCTGTTCGGCACCGACGGGCGGCCGTGGTTCCGTATGACCGGGGCGGCGTACTGGCGCTTCTACCTGCCGTTCGGCAACGTCAACTTCTTCGGGCCGAAGGACCAGTACTTCCTGAGCACCCGCGTCGAGGCGGTCGAGAGCGGCGGCGGGCGCTGCTTCGTTCTCGACCCGCCCGCCGACCTGCAACAACCGGTGTTGCGCGCGGCCGGCGTGCGCGTCACGATGTCGAAGCGTGAACTCACCGAGTACATGGCCGTGCCGGAAGCTGGGCGGACGGGCTGGTACTTCCCCCGGCTGGTGGCGAAGGAT
>DASPHQ010000021.1:0-3355 GCA_035629595.1 Urbifossiella sp.
AGCTTCTGCTCGGTGATCATCCTCACGGCCTGGAGCTTGAACTCCGGGGTGTAGACCTTGCGGGAACCGGCCATCGGTGTGTCTCCTCGTGATTAGAGCTTACACCGCTTTCCCGCTGTCCACGATCCGTGGGGAGCTCCAGCCCTCCCGACGGTCCGCGAGGTGGCGATCTACGGGGTCGAGGGCTGGTCGCTCCGTGCCCTGGCCGAGTCGCCGCTCCTCCGGCGGGTGGACACCTGGGTCATGCTTGACCGGTGCGCCGGAGGCGATTTGCATGCTTACGAGTGTTTCTTCCGGGCACTCGTTCGGTCCCCGGCCCGGTGCTACCAGCAGTACGGGTGCCCGGAGGGGCACCTACTCCACCAGCTGTTCCACCTGGCCGACCCCGGGTCACGGATTCGGATCGAGCTCATTCAACTTGACGACCTGGACCGCCCGAATGCGACCACACCCGGCGGGTGGGACAAGTACGAGGAGGCGGCCCGGTGCTTCAATAACCACTGCCGGGAGCGGATCGCCGACGTGGTCCGACCGGCGGCGGGACCGTTCCCCCTCCAGGGCGTGCTGAACAAGTACCTCGTCGCCGGTCACACCCGCCGCGGCCAGCCGGCGCTCGCGGCCGTGACCGACACCCGGTATTGGGTCATCGCACTGTTCGACGCCGCCGGCAGGCTCGTTGGTGACGAGCAGCACTCCGCCCCGAAGGGGTTCCGGCCGCGATCTCGGTTTCTGGTGGACGAACTCGGGTTCTCCCCAGGTCTGATCCGGGTCCGGCCGTTCCGCTGGGAAGTTGCCCTCGAACTCGGCCTCTGGACGTCCGGGTTCGCAGCCCGATACGTCGGCCCGTTCCTCGACCACTGGGCGGGGCGTGGAGCAGGGTCAGGAATCCACCCCGGCAGGGCCATCCGCCGTTGGCTCGCCGGCGGGCGGTTCGGGCTCCGGTGGGAGGTCTCCCCGTTTGAGTATGCGGGGGATCGTGATGGAGGGATCGAGCCGGCCGAGGCTTGAATTACAAGTCGCACCCGGTTGGCGAGTGGACCGAGGGATTCAAATCAGGGGTTCGCAACACCCCCGAACTACAAACCCCGCGTACCCTCCCCCGCTAGCCCCACTGCCGCGCGGGAGTCGTGTACGTGACCTGCTCGCTCACCACCACCTGCCGGCTGAACGTGAGAGCCGCGAGCGGGTCGAAGTGGACCGAGATGCGCGGCGTGGTGGCGAGCCGGCTCACCACCACGAGGCAGTAGTCCTCCTTGAACTCGTCGGCCTTGAGGTACTCGTTCGCCGTCAGCCGGACCCCCCCGCTCCCCTCGCGGACGCCCTTCACCTCCGCGAGGACGTGGCCGTCGGCCACGGTGATCTGGAAGTCGTAGCCGTCGCCGTACAGCCTCGCGTCGCCGAGTACGCCGTCCTTGAACCGGGTGACCGTGCGGAACGAGGTCATGAAGAACAGTTCGGCTTCGCGGCCGGTCTCCTGGAGTTGGCGGTACTTGCTCTTCAGGAGTGGGGCCGTGGCCTGCCGGCGCTCGCCGGGAATCGGAAGCGAGTCTTGCAGGTAGGAGGTGACGACCGAGGCGTAATCGGTGACATCGAGATCACCGAACAGGCTGTCGAGCAGGAGTTTCCGGTGCAGGTAGCGGTCCTTGTTCTGCCACCACCCGACCTTCGCGTCGCGCACCAGGGGGTTGAACAAGTCCTGCCGGTTCTTCAGCGTACCGACCGTTGTTGCCACCCCGCGCCGGATCAGTGACTGGAACAGTGCGGCCTTCGTGTCGAAGCCGAGGGCGGCAACCAATTCCTTCTCGAACTTCGCGAGCCCGTAGCCGATCAGGTTCAGGATTTCGTAGTTGGCGTGTTTGACGCCGGACGGCTTCGCCATTCCACTGCTCAGAGTGCCGGGGAAGGTGTTGGCGTATCCCTGCGCGGCACCACCGCGAACCGCTGGCAGGGGAAGCCGGCGGTGAGGACGTCCACGGGTTCGAGGTCGTCGCTGACGACGGACAGTTCGGCGACGGGCTTGCACAGGTGGCGGACGCGGGGGAAGTTGGCGACGAACGTGTCGCGGGCGAAGTGGTCCTTCTCGTTCGCCCAGCGGAGGACCGCGGTCGCGGGCTCGAAATCCTCCGGCGCGAGCGTCAACCCTCTTGCGGCGGCCAGCGACGGCCGCAACCGCCCGCGGCTTCTCGTTCGGCGAGGCCACCGGCTGTGAGCAGCCCGGCGATCCCGCCAGTAAGCAGCCGGCCGGTCGAGCCGAAGGCCGCTGTGGGCCACACCCCCTCGGAGGTGCCCACGTGACCACGACCGATCCGGGTCACCTGACGTACTCCCCGTCGGCCAGCACCGCCCCGCCGAGCACGTCGAGGTCGGTCGCGGGCGGCTTCCCGCCGGGGAAGTCAGTGTTTGGGATATGCAGGCATGTCGTATCCCGAAATGAACCCCCGTCTCCCTCTCATCCAACTCGGCCACGCCCGCGTCGGTGATGATCCCGTCAATCACAGCCGTGTGGGGGCACCGCTCGCCCCCGCCGGCTGATACAATCTCCGGGTGGGCTCGCCGAGCCTACCCGCGGGGGATCACGGACGGCCTCGACTGCCTCACGCTTGGCCCACTCTTGCCGCTCCGAGCGACCGCTCTCAGCCCCAAGACCGCCTAACCGGTCGCACCTCGACCCGCCCGCCCCGCCCGGCGTGAGGCCACTCGGGCCGCGCGCCATCCGCTTGCGGGCCGACCGGCCCAGTCAGGTACGAGACCGTGAAGAAGCTCTACGTCGGGAACCTGTCGTTCGACACGACCCAGGACCAGATCACCGCGATGTTCACCCCGCACGGGGACGTCCGGTCGGCCCAGCTCATCACCGACCGCGACACCGGCCGGTCGAAGGGGTTCGGGTTCGTCGAGATGACCAACGACCAGGACGCGGCGAAGGCCATCACCGCCCTGAACGGGCAGATGGTCGACGGCCGGGCGCTGACGGTCAACGAGGCCAAGCCGAAGGAAGACCGGCCGCGGTCCGGCGGCAACCGCTACTGACTCGCGGGCGGATACAGCGCCGGCTCGGCCCCATGACCCGGCCCCGGGGCCGGCGCGGGGGGAGCCCGGCGGCGGGAACCGTACGATCAGGCGCCCCGTCGGCCGACGGCGGGGCGGTCGTCAACACACGGGAGAATCATGCAGATCACCTTGTACCGCCGGTCCTACTCCGCCGCGGACGCCCCCGTCTCCCTGTCCCTCGTCCCGGACCACGCCGAGCAGCACCACACGTTCACGGCCCTGGGCCGGGAGTACGCGGCCGAACGCCGGGAGATCTGCGTCGACGTACCGGACGGCGCGCGGCTCGACATCCTCCGGAACCGGC
>DASPHQ010000022.1:0-4851 GCA_035629595.1 Urbifossiella sp.
CGCCGCCGCTGACCACGCCCGAGGACACGCTGCGGCACACGTTCACCATTTATTCGCTCGACCAGGCCGGCGTCTTCACCACGGCCACGGTGCTCGGCGCGCTGCAAGCGCTGGCCCCCGAACCGGCGGTCGTGACCGTGCGCGTCGGCGCAGACATGGTGCCCGACGCGCTCGTCGCGGCGTACCGGCGGAACGGCCACATCACCATTCCCGGCGCGCTCGACGCCGCCGAGGTGGAGCGCGCCCGGCCGGCGCTGGTGGAGGCGGTTCACGCCATCGACGCCGCGACCGCGAAGGACGACCGCTCGGCGATGGACCGGCAGGCGCTGGTGCGGGCGGAGGGGATCTGGCACCACGGCGCGGCGGCGCGGCGGTTCGTGCTCGGCGAGCGGCTCGCGGGCATCGCCGCCCGGCTGCTCGGGGCGGAGCGGGTGCGGGTGTTCCACGACCAGGCGTTCTTCAAGCCGCCCGGCGGCGGCCGCACGCCGTGGCACCAGGACCGCTACTTCTGGCCGGTGGACACCGACCGCATCCTGACGGTGTGGGTGCCGCTTGCGGCGGTCGGGCCGGCGGCGGGGCGGCTGCGGTTCGTCAGCGGGTCGCACCGCCTCGGCAGTCTCGGCGACGCCGACCGGTTCAACCGCTCCGACGCCGAGCTGGCGGCGTTCGCGCGCGAGAACGGGCTGGCGCTGCCGGAGCCGGAGGAGCTGCCGGTGGGGAGCGTGTCGGCGCACGCCGGCTGGACGCTCCACGGCGCCGAGCCGAACACCGGCACCACGACCCGCGAGGCGCTGACGGTGATCTATTTTGCCGACGGCGCCCGGCTGGCGAACCCGGCGGTCGGCCCCGACGGCACGGCCTACGAGCGGCAGGCGGCGCAGGTGCGGGCGAAGGACCTGGCGCGGTGGTTCCCCGGGCTGAGCGCGGGCGACCGGGCCGTGAGCCGCGAGAACCCGCTGGTATTCGGCTGACCGCCGCGAGACGTTCACCACGAGGGTACGACCGATGCCCGAACCGACCCGCACCTGGGGACACATCCCCCCGCCCGCCGGCGGCGCCGTCCACGTCGCGAACGCCGTCCGCAGCGCGCGCCCCGTCGCCGCGCCGCCGCCCGTTACGCTCCCGGCGTCGGCCGACCTCCGCCCGGACTTCGCGTTCCTGCCGCCGACCGACCAGGGCGGTCTGAACAGCTGCACGGCCCAGGCGCTCGGCGCGTGCGTCGCCCTCCTCGCCAAGCGCGCCACCGGCCGCACCGCCCCGCCGTCGCCGCTGTTCGTGTACTACAACGAGCGCGTCCACGACGACGACGTGAACACGAAGGCCGCGGTGCTGATGACCACCGGCCTCGAAGTGGTGCAGTCCCTGGGCGTGTGCCCCGAGGCGGCGTGGCCCTACGACGAGGCGAAGTACGCGGACGTGCCGCCGCCGGCCGCGTTCGCGGAGGCGCTGACGTGCCGCGTCGCCAGGTACGAGGCGCTGGCGCAGGACGCGACCGCCCTCAAGCAGACGCTCGCCGACGGGCTGCCGTTCGTGTTCGGCTTCGCGGTGTACCCGGCGTTCAAGGGGACGCAGATTCAGAAGGACGGGCACCTCGTCATGCCGGCCCCCGGCGACTTCCGGCTCGGCGGCCACGCGGTCGTGGCGGTCGGGTACGACGACGCGAACAACTGGTTCGTCTGCCGCAACTCGTTCGGCCCCGGGTGGGGCACGAGCGGGTACTTCACGATGCCGTACGACTACGCCCTGTCGGCGCAGCTCGCCCACGACTTCTGGGTCATCCGCGAGGTGTCCGCGTGATTACCGCGATCGAATTGCCGACCCGACCCGCCGCCGCGGCGACCGACGACGACCCGCCGGAACTCGCCGACGTGGCGGCCCTGATGCGGGCGCTGGTGCGGGCGCACGCGGACGGCGTGTTGCGCACCGCGGCGCTCGAACACCTGGCCGACCCGGGGAAGCAGCTCCGCGCCCGCCTGGCGTTCGAGACCGGGGCGGCGCTCGGGGCGGCGCGCGCCGCGCTCGTGCCGTGGGCCGCCGCGTGCGAGCTGCTGCACAACGCCTCGCTCGTTCACGACGACCTGCAGGACCGCGACGCCGTCCGCCGCGGCCGGCCGACGGTGTGGGTGCGGCACGGCGACGCGGCGGCGGTAAACGTCGGCGACCTGCTGATGATGCTGCCGCACCTGGCGCTGCGCGAGCTACGCTGCGACCCGGCGGTGTGCTGGCGGCTGTGCGTGCTGTTGGTGACGCGGGCGGTGGGGACGGTGAACGGCCAGTCGGCCGACCTGGAACGGCCCGACCGCGGCGCCGCCGGGTGGGACGGGTACGAGGCCGTGGCCCGCGGCAAGACGGGGCACTTCTTCGCGCTGCCGGTGGCCGGGGCGGCGATCGCGGCCGGGCGGGACGAGGACGAGGCCGACGCGGTCGGCGACGCCTTCGCGGACGTGGGGGTGGCGTTCCAGATGGCGAACGACCTGGCCGACCTGTCCGGCCGCACGCCGCGGCGGCGCGGCTCCGACGTGCGCCGCGGGGCGCTGACCGCGCTGGTGGTCGAACACCTCCGGCGCGAGCCGGGCGACCTCGGCCGGTGGCCCGACGCGGCCGAGGTGGACGCGGTGGCGGCGCGGTTCCGCGCCAGCGGCGCCGCGGCCGGCGTGCTCGGGCGGATGGAGGAGGTGCGGCAGCGCTTCCTCGGCCACCCGGGGGTGAGCCGCCACCCGGCCCTGCAGCGCAGCGGCGACGCCCTCCTGCGGCGCATCCTCGCGGCGGCCGCCGCCGACGTCGCGGCGATCGACGCGGGTCCGGGCTGAAAGCCTACCCGCGGCGCAGCTCCGCGAACGCGGCGGTCATCGCGTCGCGCATCATGGCGCTGTCGTTCGAGTACACCACCAGCCGCGCCCCCTGGCGGATCGTCCGCAGCATCTGGTCCGTCCGCCCGAACCAGCACCCGGCCGCGACGTGCCGGCGGTCGGCGGTGTCGATCACCGTCTTCAGCAGCTCGATCAGCCGCGGGTGGTCGTACTCGTTCGGGATGCCCATCGCCGTGGTCAGGTCGTTCGGCCCCACGAACACCGCGTGAACGCCGGGGATGGCGCAGATCGCGTCCAGGTTCTCGATCCCCGCCGGCGACTCGATCATCGGGATGAACACCGTGTCGGCGCAGCGCACGGTCGTGACGTACTGCTTCGTCGCCGGGCTCGGCCACTCGTCGCGGTCGAGGACGCGCTTCAGC
Organism: Urbifossiella sp.; assembly: GCA_035629595.1. Classification (GTDB taxonomy): domain Bacteria; phylum Planctomycetota; class Planctomycetia; order Gemmatales; family Gemmataceae; genus Urbifossiella. Next base: position 3,233 of record DASPHQ010000022.1, read on the forward strand.
GCGCGGCCCTTCAGCGGCCGGTACACGGCCGCGGCCGCGAGCGCCTTCGCGTGCGCCACCTCCTCCACGTACGGCACCACGACGCCGTCGAACGAGTCGCACACCTTGGACACGTCGTCCGGGTCGCGGCTGTGGGTCCGCGCCAGGCAGGCGATCCCCTTCGAGTTCAGGGCGTACTTCACCGGCAGGAAGTCGGCGATGTCGAGCGCGTTGTGCTCGGCGGTGACGACGACGAAGTCGAGCGCCCCCGGCGGGAGGAAGTCGACGATTGCGGGGCAGACGGCGTGCTGGAAGAAGGTGCCGAACACCCGCTCGCCCTTGATCAGCTTGTCCTTCAGCGCCTTGCCGCTCATGGGGGGGCTCCTTTGCATCGCCGCGAGCGGCGGAAGAATCAGGTCAGCAGCGTCAGCGGGTTCGCCCGGCTCCGCAGCGGCATCTCCGCCGGGCGGCCGAGCCGGTGCGACTCGAACGCCGCCGCGATCATCTCGATGATCGCCGCCGCGTCGCGGTACGAGCACTTCGTCTCGCGGTCCTTCTCGACCGCGTCGATCAGGTCGGTGATCGCCGCGACGTGGCCGCCCTCGTAGTTGCCGTCGGTGCGCGGCTCCGGCCGGCCGATCCCCGCCGACGTGATGACCTCCCACGTCTTCTTGCTACGCCCCGGCGACCAGCTACTGTCGCGCAGCAGGTCTGCCTTCACGCCGTAGCCGCTCTCCAGCTCGATGATCCCCTTGGAACCGAATACTTGCACCGCGAACCGCGTCGGCTGCCCCGCCGTCCCCTTGCGGCTGGCGAAGTAGCCGGTGATGCCCCGCGGGAAGCTGTACTGCGCCTGCACGTGGTCGCCGGCCAGCGGCCCGATCCCCTCGGCGCCCTCGCGGACGTGCCGCCGCGCCACCGGCTCGCCGCCCTGCGCCACCGTGGCGTAGCAGCTCGTGGCGCTGCCGCCGGCGAGGCTGCGCATCAGGCCGAAGACGTGCGAGCCGAGCACCCACAGGTCTTCGCCGCCGCCGCGGGCGTCCTCCTTGCCGCGGCCGCGGATTTCGAGCAGGTCGCCGATGGCGCCGTCGGCGATGGCGGCCTTCACCGCGACGAGCACCGGCGAGTACTGGCTGACGTGGGCGATGCCGAGCTTGAGGTGGCGCATCTCGAACGCCCGCACGACGGCGTCGGCCTCGGCGGGGGTGCGGCAGAACGGCTTCTCCATGTAGACGTGGCACCCGGCCTCGGCCGCGGCGAGGAGCATGTCGTGGTGCTGGTCGATCCAGCGCGGGCAGACCGCCACGAGGTCCGGCTTCTCCTTCGCCAGCATGTCGCGGTACGCGGCGTAAGCGTTGCGGGCGCCGGTGCGCTCCTGTGCCAGCCGGCGGCCGGCCTCGACGGGGTCGGCGACGGCGACGATCTCGACGTTCGGCACGCGGCGGAAGGCGACATCGACGGCGTGTCCGTAGTCGCCGCGGCCGGTGTGGCCGATGACGCCGACGCGGTAGGTACGCGGCATGGGGGAGGCTCCGGGGAGGTAGCCCTGACTGTGCCACGCGCGGCGGGACAGGGCAAGGAAAAATCCCGGCTCGGGGCTTCGCCGCTTGCGGCGTTGCAACGCCGCAAGCGGCGAAGCC
>DASPHQ010000023.1:0-5557 GCA_035629595.1 Urbifossiella sp.
GTCGCCCGGAGGTAGTCCCGCATCGGTTACACGAGGTCCGGGTAGCGGGCGCCCAACAGGTCGCGGCGGCGCGCGGCCGGGAGCGTGCGAAGGATGCCGCCGCGGGCTGAAGCGGACAGGTCCACGTGCTCCGGCCGCGGCAGAAGTTGCCCGTCGGCGTCGGCCAGCACCGCGATCACCGGCCGGCCCGGGGCGCGCGGGTCGAGCCGGTCCGGGTGGTTCGCCGCCACCACTCCGACCCGGCCGTCGGTCATCTCCACCACCGCCCCCACGGGGTAGAACGCCAGCGTCACCAGGTACTCGGCGAAGTCTTTGTCGAGCTGCCCGCCCTCGGCCGCGATCAGCACGTCCGTCAGCGCGGCCCGCGTGTCGCCCGCCGGGCGGTACGGTCGTGGGGCGCAGCACGCGGCGTACACGTCCGCCGCCGCCAGGAGCCGACCGAGCGAGGGCGTTGTCGCCCCCTTGATCCCGGCCGGGTAGCCGGTCCCGTCGGCGCGCTCGTGGTGCGTGGCGACCGCGGCCGCGAGCGGGGCGGCGTCCGGGACGTAGCGCACGATCAACTCGGCGCTGAACTGGGCGTGCTGCTCCAGCTCGCGGCGCTCGGCCGGGGTCAGCTTGCCGGCCTTCGCCAGCAGGTCCACGCGCACCCGCAGCATCCCCGCGTCCATAACCAGCGCCGCGACCACCGCCGGGAGCGGCCGGCCGGCCCACTCGTAGTCCAGGTGTACGACCCGCGCCACGACCTGCGCCACGGTGAGCGCGTGTGCCGCGATGAACCGCGCCGGTGCGGCCAACTCGACGCCGCCGGGGTACGACGCGGACGACAGCACGTCGGCGTGAAGGACGCGGAGCGGCTTCCCCTGCCGCACTTCCTCGATCAGCTCCTCGGCCAGCCCGGCGAGGACGTTCAGGTTCACCTGCTGGAAGCGGTTCATCGCCGTCAGCATCGCCGCGAGCCGGTCGATCCGCGTGAAGTCGGTCTGCCGCAGGGCGAGTGCGCGTTCCTGGACGGTGAGCCGTTCCTTCACCACCTCCAGCACACCTTCGAGTCCGTTGCACATCTTCAGCTGCACCGCCGGCGACTCGGGGAAGCTCTGGGCCATCCGCACCGCGGACGCCATCAGCGCCGTCGTCTCGCGGTGGTAGGCGACGAGCGCGTCGGGCGTGCCGGTGCTCGACGCCGCGGTGAGGCCGGCGACGACCGGGTCGGTGGCGAACGCGCGCTGCCGGTCGAGAAGTACCTTGGCGAGACCGAGGAGGTCGCGGGCGCGCTGCGTCAGCTGCGGCGGGAGCGGGTCGGCGGCGTCGGCCCCGGCGAGGCTGAGGACGGAGCGGCGGAAGCCGTCCGGCTCGGCGGCCGCGCTCGGCGGCCCGGCGACAGCCGCGGCCGCGCCGCCGTCGAGCCGCTGGCGAAAGGCGGTGATGCGGTTGAGCAATTCACGCGTGTCAGTCATGGCGCCCCCGTCGGTCCGTGCGGACCGGTCCCCCGTCGGTAGGGATCGGCCGCCGGGGCGCGGGAACTTGAAGCGATTTTGACGGGGATAGCGGTCCGGCAACTCCGCCAGGGCAAGACGGGCAGTGTGGGGGAGGGGCGGGGCGTGTACACTGACGGAAGGGCGAGTGAGGGACGCGACATGGCGACGACGAACGACCGCATCACCATCCATCCCGAGCAGTGCGGCGGGCGACCGTGCGTGCGCGGGATGCGCATCCGCGTCAGCGACGTACTCGACCTGCTCGCGGCGGGGATGACGCCGGCCGAGGTCGTTGGGGAGCTGCCCGACCTCGTGCCGGAGGACGTGGTTGCCTGCCTTCGCTACGCCAGCGCCCGCGCGGCCGAGCCGGGGGCCGCGGCGTGACCATCTGGCTCGACGCCCACCTCTCGCCGGCCGTCGCCCCGTGGCTTGCAACGACGTTCGGCGTAGTCTGCACACCCGTCCGCGATCTCGGGTTGCGAGACGCGCTCGACCCACCGATCTTCGCGGCGGCGCGGGCGGCTGGGGCGTGCGTGATGACGAAGGACGCCGACTTCGCAGAGATGGTCGGGCGGCTCGGTACGCCTCCGCAGGTGCTGTGGCTCCGTTGCGGCAACACGTCGAACGCGGCGTTGCGGGAAGGACTGACCCGTGAACTTCCCGCGGCTCTGGTTCGCCTCGCGGCCGGTGAGGCGGTCGTCGAACTCGGGGCGGTCGAAGCCTGAGTTGCACTATTCGCCGAGTAACTGTCGCAGCACCGCGTCCGGCGCCGGCTGGTAGCTGTGCGGCTCGATCGCCGCGGCGGCCCTCCCCTGGCTCAGGCTCCGCACATCGTTCGCGTACGTGAACAGCTCCGACAGCGGCACCCGCCCCGTCACCTCCGCTAGTTCGCCGTTCGGGCTCATCTCCTGGCCGTCGATCTCGCCGCGCCGCTTCGCCAGGTCGCCGATCACGTTCCCCAGGAAGATCGACGGCGTCGTCACCACCACCTTCATGATGGGTTCCAACAGCTGGATGTTGTCCCGCGTCGCCTCGCGGTAGGCCTGGATCGCCGCCGCCACGAAGGCGTCCTCGGTGGACAGCTGCGGGTCGAACTTCGCGTCCAGGATGCGGGCCTGGGCGTGCATCATCGGGTAGCCGAGCTCGCCGGTCTGCAGCGCGTCCGTCAGCGCCCGCTCGGCCGCGGCCAGGAACGCCACCGGCACCGGATTCTCGTCCGCGTTCACCACGTTGAACACGGCCACCGGCTTCTCCGACCGGAAGTTCGTGAACGACACCTTCAGCTTCGCCATCGCTGGCTTGTCACCCAGCCGCTCGATGTTCGCCTCGATCTGACGGGGGGTGCGCATCATCTCGCGGAAGCTGACGCGCGGCTTGCCGACGCGCACCTTCACCCGGAAGTCGCGCTCCAGGCGGTGCTTCTTCACCTCCAGGTGGAGCGTGCCCATGCCGCTCATCAGCGTCTGGCCGGTGTCCTTGTCGGCCTTGATCTTGAACGTCGGGTCTTCGAGTTGCAGCGCCTCAAGCGCCAGCCCCAGCTTGTCCTTGTCAGCGCCGCTGTCCGGCTCGATCGACTGGCTGACCACCGCCTCGGCGAACGAAATCGCCTCCAGCAGGATCGGGTGCTGGGTGTCGCACAGAGTGTCGCCGGTGACGGTGTCCTTCAGGCCGATGACGCACACGATGTCGCCGGCCGGGCCGCTCTCCACTTCCTCCAGCCCGCGGTTCGGGTCGGCGTGGACGTGGAACAGCTTCGCTACGTTCTCCTTCGTGTCGCGCCGCGGGTTGAGCGCCCGCATGTTCGACTTCATCACGCCGGAGTAGACGCGGACGAAGAAGCGGTGCCCGTTCGGGTGCCACGCCGCCTTGAACACCAGCGCGGCGAACGGCTCCTTCGAGTCGGGCTTGCGCTTCTCCTCCTTCTTCGACCCCTTCGGGTTGATGCCGCTCACCGGCGGCCGGTCGAGCGGGCTCGGCAGGTAATACGTCACCGCGTCGAGCAAGGGTTGAATGCCGATGTGCTCCCGACCGCTGCCGGACAGCACGGGGTAGATCAGCCGCGCCAGGCACTGCTCGCGGACGAGTTGCCGCACCTTCAGCGGGTCGGGGTCGTGCCCCTCCAGCACCGCGGACGTGATGAGATCCTTGTCGTCGTGCTGCGTCAGCTCGTCGAACAGCTTCTCGCGGTAGCTCCTGGCCTCGGCGAGGTTTTCCTCCGGGATGTCGGCGGTGCGGACGGTCTTGCCGTAGTCGCCGGCGTCGAAGAAGCGGGCCTTCATGTCGATGAGGTCGATGACGCCGCAGAACGGGCGGTTGCTGTCGGCCGCGCCGCCGGCGCCGATGGGGATGACGATCGGCACCGCCTTGCCGTGAACCGTCGGGTCCGGGGCGAGCCGGGTGCGGACGCTCTCCAGCGTGCGGGCGAAGTTGGCGCCGACCACGTCCATCTTGTTGACGAACACCAGCCGCGGGACGCCGTACTTGTTCGCCTGCCGCCACACGGTCTCGCTCTGCGCCTCGACGCCCTTCTGGCCGTCGAACACGACGATGGCGCCATCGAGGACGCGCAGGCTGCGCTCGACCTCGGCGGTGAAATCGACGTGGCCGGGGGTGTCGATGAGGTTGACGGTGTGCCCGGCCCACTCGAACGGGACGCAGGCCGAGTAGATGGTGATGCCGCGTTCCTGCTCCTCTTTGTCGTAATCGGTGGTGGTCGTCTTGCCGGCGTCGATGTGCGCGATGACGCCGATGTTGCGAACCTTCGGCAGGTCGAAGCCGAGTGTGCCGCCCTTCGCCATCGGAGCACCAGTGGACAGGGAACAGTGGCCAGTGACCAGTTTACGGAGCCGGAAAAGAGTAGTGGTCAGTGGCCGGTGCCGCGGTCGGCACTGCCCACTGACCACTGACCACTGACCACTACTGATTACCAGGCGAAGTGGCTGAACGCCTTGTTCGCCTCGGCCATCTTGATCGTCTGCTCGCGCTTGCTCATGGCCTCGCCCTGGCGCTGGTAGGCGGCCATCAGCTCCTCGGCGAGCCGCAGGTACGTCGGGCGGCCGCTCTTGCTGCGGATGGCGGCGAGGAGCCAGCGGACGGCCAGGCTCTCGGCCCGCTTGGCCTTCACCTGCATCGGCACCTGGTAGTTCGCCCCGCCGACGCGCCGCGACCGGACCTCCAGCGTCGGCTTGATGTTGTTCAGCGCGTCGGTGAAGATGGCGATCGGCTCGGCGTCAGGCATCCGCTTCTTGATCTGGTCCATGGCGTCGTAGAAGACGCGCGTGGCGGTGGCCTTCTTGCCGTCGTGCATGAGGCAGTTGATGAACTTGCTCGCCAGGAGCGACCCGTAGCGGGTGTCCGGGATGAGCTTCGTGTAACTGGCGGTCCGGCCTTTGGAACCCATCGGGAAGTTCTCAGTGGTCAGTTGTCAGTGGTCAGTCAGACACAACGCCGCACGTCGTCAACCGGGCCGGGCCAGTGGTGTTGCCGACTGACAACTGACCACTGACCACTGACCACTACTTCCCTTCCTTCTTCGACCCGTACTTGGAGCGGGCCTGCTTGCGGTCGCCGACGCCCTGGCTGTCGAGCACGCCGCGGACGATGTGGTAGCGCACGCCCGGCAGGTCGCGGACGCGGCCGCCGCGCACCAGCACGATGCTGTGCTCCTGCAGGTTGTGCCCCTCGCCGGGGATGTACGCCGTCACCTCGATGCCGTTCGAGAGTCGGACGCGGGCCACCTTGCGGAGGGCCGAGTTCGGCTTCTTCGGCGTCATCGTCTTCACGACCGTGCAGACGCCGCGCTTTTGCGGGCAGCCCTGCATGGCCGGGTGCTTCGGCTTCGACCGCTGCGGCACCCGCGGGGAGCGGATCAACTGGTTGATCGTCGGCATTCCAACCTCGTCTGGCCCGCCGGCCCCGCAATACGCGGGCCGGTCCCTGTACGAACGGGTTCAGCTATTCAACGGAAACCCACCCCCGGGGGCCAGGGGTGGGGGTCGGTTTTTGGCTCGGGCGTCGCCGCTTGCGGCTTCGCGCGGGGCAGCGCGAAGCCGCAAGCGGCGACACAAGTGGTCACTGCGTCT
>DASPHQ010000024.1:0-13424 GCA_035629595.1 Urbifossiella sp.
CCTCGCGGCCCGCGCACTTCTTCGACCACACTGGGATGCGGTGACCCCACCAGAGCTGGCGGCTGATGCACCAGTCGCGCTTCACGCCGAGCCAGTCGAGGTACGTCTTGGCGTACTTCTCGGGGGTGAACTTCACGCGACCGCTCGTCACCGCGTCCATCGCCAGTTGGGCGAGGCCGGGCTTGCCGTCGTCGCGGTCGGCCATCTTCACGAACCACTGGTCCGACAGGTACGGCTCGATCGGCGTCTTGCTCCGGTCGCTGTACTTCAGCGGGATCACCCGGTCTTCCTTCCCCTCGAAGAAGCCGAGCTCCTCCATCCGCTTCGACACCGCCTCGCGGGCCTTGTAGCGGTCCAGCCCCGCGAACTCCTTCCCCTCGGCGTTGATCGTGCCGTCCGGGTTCAGGATGTTGATCACGCCGATGTGCGGGTTCCGCTGCCAGCAGGCGTAGTCGTTCGGGTCGTGCGCCGGCGTCACCTTCACGCAGCCGGTGCCGAGCGCCGGGTCGGCGAGGAGGCCGTCGGCGATGATCGGGATTTCGCGGCCCGTCAACGGCTGCAGCGCGGTCTTGCCCACGAGCGCCGCGTACCGCTCGTCGGACGGGTGCACGCACAGCGCCGTGTCGCCGAGCATCGTCTCGGGGCGCGTGGTGCTGAAGCGGATGAACGTGTCGGGCACGCCCACCACCGGGTACTTGAACGTCCAGAAGCCGCCCTTCGTGTCCTCAGTGTAGGTCTCGTCGTCGGCCACCGACGTTTGCAACTGGGCGTCCCAGTTCACGAGCCGCTTGCCGCGATAAATGTAGCCGTCGCGGAACATGCGGAAGAAGGTCTCGCGCACGGCCCGGGCGCACACCGGGTCGAGCGTGAACCGCGTCCGCGCCCAGTCGCAGCTCGCCCCGATCGACTTCAGCTGCCCGAGGATGCGGGCCTCGTACTGGTCCTTCCACTCCCAGATGCGGCGCACGAGTTCATCGCGGCCGAGGTCGTGGCGGGTCTTTTTCTCCTCGGCCAGGACGCGCTTCTCCACCACCGCCTGCGTGGCGATGCCGGCGTGGTCGGTGCCGGGCATCCACAGGGCGTTGAACCCCTGCATCCGCCGCCACCGCACCAGTACGTCCTGGAGCGTGTTGTTGAGCGCGTGCCCCATGTGCAGCGCCCCCGTCACGTTCGGCTGCGGGATGACGATGGTGAACGGCTGCCGCGCCGCGTCCGGCTCGCTGTGGAAGTAGCCGCGCTCGTCCCAGACGCGCAGCCACTTCGCCTGGGCGTCCTTCGGGTCGTAGGCCTTCGGCAGTTCGGTCGGCATGGCTTACTTCCCTTGCTCCGCGTCCTTGAACAGCTTGTACTCGATCGAGTCGGCCAGCGCCAACCAGCTGGCCTCCACCACGTTCTCGCTCACGCCCACGGTGCCCCACACGTCGGTGCCGTCGCGCGACTCGATCACCACCCGCACCCGCGCCGCCGTCCCCTCCTTCGGGTTCACGACGCGCACCTTGTAATCGACCAGCTGCACCCCCGCAAGGTTCGGGTATGCCGGCACCAGTGCCTTTCGCAGCGCGGCGTCGAGGGCGTTCACGGGGCCGTCGCCCTCGCTCACCTCGAACAGCGTGTTGCCGCCGATCCGCAGCTTCACCGTGGCCTCGGTAACCGGCACGCCGTCGGCGCGGGCCTCGATGTTCACCCGATACGCCAGCCGCTCGAACCACGGCCGGTACAACCCCGCCGCCTTCTTCACCAGCAGGTCGAACGACGCCTCCGCCGCCTCGAACTCGTACCCGGCGTGCTCCAGGTCTTGCACCGCGGTGAGGATCTTCCCCATCAGCGCCTTGTCGTTCCCGAGTTGGTACTTCGTCGTCTTCGACAGGATGGTGGACTGCCCGGACAGCTCGCTCACCAGAATGCGCCGCTCGTTGCCGACCAGCTCGGGCGTGATGTGCTCGTAGGTGGCCGGGTCCTTCGCCACCGCGTGCGTGTGCATCCCGCCCTTGTGGGCGAAAGCGCTGGACCCGACGAATGGCTGGCCGCTGCGGAAGTTCATGTTGGCGATCTCGTACACATACCGCGACGCCTCCGTCAGCCGGGCCAGGCTGCTGGGCACGAGCACGTCGAGGCCGTACTTCACCGCCAGGTTGGCGATCACGCTCACGAGGTCCACGTTTCCGCAGCGCTCGCCGATACCGTTCATCGTCCCCTGCACCTGCGTCGCCCCCGCGCGCACGGCTGCGAGCGTGTTGGCGACGGCCAGGTCGCAGTCGTTGTGGCAGTGGATGCCGACCGCGCACGGCACAGCGGCGCGTGCGGCGGCGATGACTTCGGCGACCCGCTCGGGCATCGTGCCGCCGTTGGTGTCGCACGGGATCACCACGCTGGCCCCGGCATCAGCCGCGGCGCGCAGCGTACGCAGGGCGTAGTCGGGGTTCGCCTGGTAGCCGTCGAAGAAGTGCTCGGCATCGTAGAACACCTCGCGCCCCTGCGACCGGCAGAACGCCACCGAGTCGGCGATCATCCGCACGTTCTCGTCGAGCGTCGTGCCCAGCACGTCGGTGACGTGGAAGTCCCACGTCTTGCCGACGATCGTGACCACCGGCGTGCGCGCGTCGAGCAGCGCCTTCAGGCACGTGTCGGTTTCCGGGGCGGAGTTCTTGCGCCGCGTCATGCCGAAGGCGACGACCTTCGCGTGCCGCAGCGGCAGGTCGCGGACGGCCTGGAAGTACTCGAAGTCCTTCGGGTTCGACAGCGGGTAGCCGCCCTCGATGTAGTCGACCCCCAGCTCGTCGAGCTTGCGGGTGAGGAGGAGCTTGTCCTGCAGCGAGAAGTTGACGCCCTCGCCCTGGCTGCCGTCGCGGAGGGTGGTGTCGTAGATCGCAACGCGGGTCATGGGTGCGGGTGGGCCGGCGGTTGTCGGGGTGGTGGCGGGGCGGCCCGGGAAACGGGACCGCCCCGAAGCGGGTCGGCTCCGGGGCGGCGTGATCGGTCACGTTACTCGGCCAGCGGCCCCGGTCATCCTGTGTTGCCGACGCGAACGCCGGCGCGCACTCCCTGCGCTGCGGTAATAACCACCGGCCGGGAGTGACGGATGCGGGCCACGGGAACGATTCCTGAGCGTGAGGACGGCTGGGGAAATGTATCGTCCGCCGCGTGGGGTGTCAACTCGGCGCCGCCTACCTGCGGAACGTCACCTCATACCGGACGCCGTTGCCGGGGCTACTCCCTTCGACCTCGGCGGCGGTGAGCGTGAACCCATCCGCCCGTGCCGCGTACTCGAACGGCCGGCCGGTGAACGGGTCGAGCGGCACCAGCACGGCGGTGACGTCCGCGAGTGCGGCGGGCGGCGTCCCCTTGTGCTCCGCGGCGTGGAGCCGAACCGCCTCCACGGCCGTCAGCGCCGCCAGCCGGCGGTCGAGGCGGGCGAAGGCGTGGTACACCTTCTCGGTCGCGGGCACGCTCAGGGCGAAGACCGAGACCACCGGGTCGCGCCGCTCCTTCTCCAGTTCTTTCATCCGGGTGCGTGCCTTCGCCAGCTCGGCCGTCGCCCGCGGGTACGGCAGGCGGAACGCCTTGTACTGGTCGTCCCGCACCGCACGGCACAGATCGGCCGACTCCTTCGGGGCGAGGAAGGTCTTGCGGACGTGTTCCTCGAAGAACACCGACTCGCCGTCGAGAGCCGGCCGCGGGTCGATCAGTGGCCGCGGCAGGTCGGCGAGCGCCCAGTACAGGTTGGGCGACCCGGGCCGCCCGACGAACTGATCGGCTTGGCCGATCGTCACCGCCCCGATGGAGATTCCGATCAGCAGTTGGAGTGTGGTCGACCCCTCGCCGACGGCCTGGGACAACCTGAACCCGGAGCGGAGGTTCCGGGCGGCGGCCTCGAAGTCGTCCTTCGCCAGGTCGCGGCGGGTGCGGAGCCCGTTGAGCCGGGCGATCTCCCGGAGCTTCCCGGTCTCGCGGAACAGGTCGTCGAGCCGCTCGATCCGGATTGCGACCCCTTGCCGCCAGTCCACGCCGTCCCGGCGGGAAGCCGCGTCCAGGGCTTCGAAGCCGCCGGCTAACGTGTCGAGGTACGCCGTCACGTCCGCGACCGGCAACTTGTCGAGCGGGGCGGCCTCCCAGCCGTCGAGCTTGGCGTGGTGCTTCTCGCTCTCCTTCGGATCGCGCGGCCAATCCGGGACGAGTAGGGCGGCCCGGTAGTAGTCGAGCGCGGCGTTGCCGGGGAGGCGGTCGGCCTGTCGGACCCGGAGGGCGAGCCGCAGCGCCGGGACCGGCGCCGAGGCCGGGGTGGTGGTGAGCTGACGGACGTTTTGCGCGGCGGGAGCGGGTGCGGCGTCGGCCTTCGGCTGGGCCGCGGCGACGGCGGCGACGAAGAATACGAGCGGACCGGCGAGGAGGCGGAGCATGGCGGTGGCACCGGCGGGGAAAAGGACGGACCGCGAGGTGATTCGGCCGCTGGGCGGGATTCTTGGCGCGGTCAGGCGAGGATGTCGTCCACCGCCGGCCGCCAACCGGGGACGGCGGGTTCGGCGTCGGCCACGTCGCCGCGGCGGAACACGACCGGGGTGAGTGGGTCGGCGGCGGTGTACTTGGAAACCGTCTGCGCCCGGTAGTCCACGTCCCACACCACGGGCGTCCCGGCGGCGAAGTAGTCGGCTCGCTTCGCTGCGTAGTCGCGGTCCTTCGCCGGCGTGTAATCGTGTTCGCTCCGCACCTCCGCGGCGAACGTCGGCACGCCCTCGATGAAGCTCTCTTCGTCGTAGGGGGCGGGTCCGATGTAGTACGAGGCGTCCGGCTGGAACGACTGCCGGCCGTTCGGAAGAGGCTGGGGCAAGGCGTAGCCGAGGCTGTCACCGAACGACTCGCCGACTCCGGTTCGGACCTCTTAGTCGTCGAGGCTGCGCGTGATGCGCTTGGAGATGCGGCTGGGGATGCGTCCGGTCGCCATGTACTGAACGATCCCTCCCGCAATCAGTTCGGCCTTCCCCTCGACCCGAGCCAAGTCGGCGAGCGTTTGCGGCCGCGGCGGTACGGCGATCGACATGCGGTATCCCTCTATCTTTGCCATTATGCGCCACCGCCGCTCACCCGGTCAACAGCGGCGGGCTGGCGACGTGGCGCAGCCCCCAGCGGGCGTCGTCGCGGGCGGGAAAGTCGCTGCGGAAGTGGGTGCCGCGCGACTCGTCGCGCGCCAGCGCCGCGTCGATCATCAGCCGGGCCACCGTGAGGAGGTTCTGCAATTCCCAGCCGGCCTTCGTGCCGAACTCGCGGCCGAGGGCGTAACGGCACCAGAAGCCCACGTCGCGCCGGGCCTCCTTTAGCCGGGCCGCGGTGCGGACGATCCCCATGTTCCGCACCATCAGCGCCCGCAGAGCGTTCGTCAGGTCTGCCACGTCGAGCCGGTCGGTCGGGTCGTCGGGGGCGACCGCGGCGCGCACGTCCGGGGCGTGGAGCCCGGCCGGCATCGCCTGCGCCGCCGCGGCCGCACCCCGGCCGCACAACGCCCCATAAACCAGCCCCTCGATCAGGCTGTTCGACGCCAGCCGGTTCGCCCCGTGGAGGCCGGTGCTGGTCACCTCGCCCGCGGCCCACAGCCCCGGCACCGTGGTGCGGCCGTCGGGGTCCACGGCCACGCCGCCGATCATGTAGTGGGCCCCGGGGCGGACCGGGATGCGGTCGGTGGTGATGTCCAGGCCGAACCCGCGGCAGACGCGGTCGAACCCGGGGAAGCGCGTCCGCACCATCGCCGGGTCGAGGTGCGACAGGTCGAGGTAGACGTTCGGGTGCAGCGTCCGCTCCATCGTGCGGAAGATGGCGCGGGCCACCACGTCGCGCGGGGCCAGTTCGGCCCGCGCGTCCTCACCCGGCATGAAGCGCTCGCCGTGGACGTCGCGCAGGAACGCCCCCTCGCCGCGGACCGCCTCGCTGACCAGCGACCGCGCCGACCCGGCGACGTACAGCACTGTGGGGTGGAACTGCATGAACTCCATGTCGCGGAGTTCGGCGCCGGCCCGGTACGCGGCGGCCATGCCGTCCCCAGTCGCCACCGGCGGGTTCGTCGTCTCGCGGTAGACCATGCCGCACCCGCCGGCGGCGAGGATTACCTGCTTCGCCGCGATGAGCAGCTTGCCGTGGGTCGGGTGCGCCACGACCGCGCCGCAGCAACGGCCGTCGGCGGTGAGGAGGTCCACGGTGAACGTGTCGTCCCAGATGGTGACGTTCGGGGCGGTGCGGGCGGTGGCGATGACGGCCCGCATCATCTCGAACCCGGTGGCGTCGCCGAGTGCGTGGACGATGCGGCGGTGGCTGTGCCCGCCCTCGCGGGTGAGCGCCAGCGCCCCGTCCTTCAGGTCGAACTTGGTGCCCCAGCGGACGAGCTGGTCGATCTCGGCCGGCGCCTCGCGGACCACGAGTTCCACGACGGACCGGTCGCACAGCCCGTCGCCGGCGACGAGCGTGTCGTCGACGTGGTTGTCGAACGTGTCCTCGGGGGCGAGGACGCCCGCGATGCCGCCCTGGGCGTAGGAGCTGTTGCTCTCGGTGACGCGGTCCTTGGTGACGACCAGCACCGACAGGTCGGCCGGCACCTCGAGCGCGGCGCGGAGCCCGGCGATGCCGGCGCCGACCACGAGCACGTCGGTGAAGCGGTGGAACGTGGTGCGGGCGTCGAATGAGACGAGGTAGCGGCTGGCGGCGGACATGGGGAGCCCCGAAGGAGTTGCTCCCAGTGTAGGTGAATCGAGAAAGCCCACCCGTCGCAACGGGTGGGCTCGGTTACCCACTCACGGCCGCTTCGCCGGCGGCCTCTGATTCGCCCCTTCGCGGAAGCGCCGCATCGCCTCCTCGAACCCCGGCGCGGAGAACGTCGGCCCGCCGACCCCGGCCGTGCCGGGGCTGGTGGCCGTGCCTCCGAGCCGGCCGCCGGCGTTGATGTCCCTCGCCGTCGCCGGCGGGCCGGGCGGCGGGGGCGGGTTCCGGTCGGCGTCGGCTGCGTCGCGCTGGAGGCGGGCCACCTCGCGGCGGTAGTCGTCGAGGAAGCGGTCGTACTGCTCCTGCGTCCAGCCGAGGCGGTCCTGCAGGTCGCGGTTGTAGCGGTTCCGCTCGAACTGGTCGAGCGTCAGCCCGGCCGACTTCGCCCGGTTGCGCGGGTCGTCGTCCATCGCCTTGGCGTTGTTCGGGTCGAGCGTGCCGCCCTGACCGAACTTGTCCTGCTGGCCGCGCCCCTTGTCGCCGGGCGGGTTATTCTTCGCCATCTTCTCGGCCTGCTGCTTCAGTTGGTTCAGCTGCTCGCGGGCGCGGGCCTCGCGCTCGGGGTCGCCGGACTTCAGGTCGTTCTGAAGCTGCTCGGCCTGCTGCCGGGCCTCCTTGCCGACGGTCTTGTCGAGCCTGTCGCGGGCCGCGTCGCGCTTCGCGTCGTCCTTGCTGTTCAGGTCGTTGAGTGCCCCTTCGAGTTCCTTCGGGTCGAACTTCGGCGTCGAACCCGACTTCGGGTTCATATCGTCCTTGGGGCCGCCCGCCTTCGTGTTCCCCTTGTCCATCGGGGACGGCATCGGGTTGTTTCCCTTCCCGCCCGGTTCCTTGCCGGCCATCTTTTCGGCCTCCTGACGGAGGTCGTCCAAGTCCTGTTGGGCGCGGGCCTTCTCGGCGGGGTCGTTGGAGTTGAGCCCCTTGGCGATGTCCTCCAGCTTCTGACCGGCTCCCTTGCCGAGTGCCTCGTTGAGCTTGTCGCGGGCCTCCTGCTTCTTCGCCGGGTCGGGGTTCGTCAGGTCTTTCGCGGCCTGTTCCAGGTCGGCCTTCTGCTTGGCGTCGAGCATCGGCGGCGTGCCCTTGCCCATGCCCGACGGGTCGTTCGTGCCCTTCGTCATCGGCGTGGCTTCGGGGCCGGCCTTTCCGCCCACCGATTTCGGCATCGGCGCTTCGGGCGGGCTGCCCATCGGCTGCGCCTTCCCGGGTTCCCCGCGCTCCTCGCCGGGGTCCACGTTCTTCGACTGTGCCATGCCGCCCTTCGGCTCGGTTCCCATCGGCGGGCCGGCCTTCGGGTCGATCTCTTTCCCCTTGCCCATCATCGGGTCACCCATCTTCGGGTCGCCATCCTTACCCTTGGTCATCGTGGGGTCACCCGCCTTCGGTGTCGGGTTCGGCGCGGAACGCGGCTCGGCGGCGTTCGCCATCGGGTCGGCGCCCTTGGCGTCGTTCCCCATGCCGTTCATCGGCATCGGGCTGCCGTCCTTCGACATGGGGCGAATCGCACCCGGCTCCTCGGCCCGCTGCGCCTTGGCGTCACCGCCGTCCTGGGGCTGCGGCTGCGGCCCACCCTTCTGATTCGGCGGCGATTCGCGCTCGCCGCCGCGGTCGTTCGACGGCGGCGCCGTCTTCGCCCGTGCCGCGTTGTCCGGCTGCTGTTGACCCATGCCCATCGGGTCGCCTTGCCTTTGCTGCGTGCCGGGCTTGGCGTCGCCGCCGGCCTGCGAGTCGGTCTTCCCCATCGGCGGCATCCCCTTCTGCATCATCGGGTCGCCCATCGGGGTGTCGCGTTCCTGGCCGGGCTGACCGCCGAGCGGTTCGCTCCGCTTCTCGCTCGGCTCCTGGTTGGCCCCCTTGTTCGGCATCGGCGGCATGTCGCCGCCCGCGCCGGCCTTCGTCTTCGACGGCTCCGGCGGCGGCTCGTCCATGCCCTTTTGTCGCGGTTCGCTGGCGCCCATGCCGCCGTCGCCGGCCTTCGGCGGCGACTCGGGCGGCATACCGCCCATCGGCGGGTCCGCCTTCTGCTCCGCGGGGTTCGTGCGCTCCATCTCGTTGGCCGTGGGTGCCGCCTTGGGCGAACCGCCGCCCTGCTTGTCCTTCTCGAGTTGCTCCTGAACCTGACTTGCCTTCTCCTGCGTGTCCTTGCTGCCGGCCGGGGACGGCATCGGGGCCGTTTCCGGGTTCGTGTTCTTGTTCCCCATCATGTCCTGCGGCATCCCGCCCGGCATCCCGGTGTCGTTCATGTTCATCGGCATGCCCTTGCCGCCCATCGGGTCCATGGGCATCGGCATGGGTTTGCCGCCGTTCTTCGGGTCGGGCGGCGTCTTGGGGTCGCCCATGCCGCCGGCTTTACCCTTGTCGGGTGGCATCTTCTGCTCGGGAGTTTTCTGCGGCGGCATGTTCCCCATGTCCTCCGGCTTCTTCCCCATGCCGTCGTTCTCCATCGGCATCGGCATCGGCATCGGCTCGGCGTTGTTCCCCATGCCGTCCTTCTGATCCGGCTCCTTCTTGGGGTCGGCGTTCGGCTGCGGCCGCGGCTCGTTGTCGAGCTGCTTCTTCTGGTTGTCGGCGTGCTGCTTCTCGTCCTGCTTCCGCTGGTCGCGGCGGGCGTCCTGGTCCTTCTGCTCGGGCGGCGTCAGCGGCGGCAGCAGCCGCACGCGCTTCACCACGCTCTTGCCGACCTGCGGGTCCGGCTCGGGGCCGGCGCTGCCGGGCTTGGTGCGGTTGTCGGTCGCTTCCAGCCAGTATTCGAGAACCATCCCCTCCTTCAGCTCGACGCGGCCGCCGGCCGGGTCGGTCAGCTTGCCGAGTTCGACCGAGCCCTTGTAGTCGAGGCTCTGCGGGTAGGTGCCGTCGGCGTCGCGGCGGAACGACTTGCCGCCGTTGTACGGCTGGTCGGCCAGCGGCCGGGCGGCGGCGTCGGCCAGCTTCAGCTTGAGCGTCAACTTGTCGAGGCCGTAGTCGTCGCCGGCGGCGCCGTCCACACTGAGGAGGCCGTTCGCGGGGAGCTGGATGTCGTCCGGCTCCGGGACGCGGATCAGCAGTTGCGGCGGGCGGTCGTCGTCGAGCCGGATGCCGAACGGCAGCGAATCGGGGCTCCGCTCGCCGTCGGCGGCGTTGAACGTGAGCTTGTAGCTGCCCGGCGTGGTGAGCAGCATGTCGAACCGCAGCGCGTCGGAACGGCCGGAGACGGCCTTCCCGTTCACCACCGGCTGACCGGCCGGCTCGAACTGGGCGCGGCCGTCGCGGACGGGGCGGTTCGCCTTCGCCACCACGCTGACCTTCGTGTTGCGGATCGCCAGCAGGTGCGGGTCGGTCGTCTTCTCGGCCGGCCGGCGGGTGTACGCGGGGAACTGGTACTCGACCTCGAAGTCGGTGAACAGCGGGGCGGTGCGCACGGTCACGCGGTACTCGGGCGTCTCGGCGTCGCCGGCCGAGACCTTGTACCACGCCCCCGTCCGCAGTTGCTCGGGCCGCACCTGCACGAACCACTCCCGGCTCGTCTCGCCCGACTCCATCGGCAGCTCGTCGTAGGCCGCGTCCGCGGGGTTGTAGCGGACCAGGAGTCGCACCTTGTCCGCCCCTTCCGGCTTCGGCACGCGGCCGCCCACTTCCACCTTCACCGTGATCGACTGGCCCGACGTGACGGTCACGTCGCCGTCCTGCGGCTCGATCAGTGCGATGGTGGTGCGGCTGGCGATGACGCCGGACGAGAACGGGGTGAACGCCCGGCCGAGGAGCGACTGGAACTGCGCCGGCCGGAACACGAAGAACAGCACCACGAGCGCCAGGAACAAGGCGACGACCACGGCGCCGGCGTAGACGAGGCCGCGGTGGTCCACGGCCCGGTTCACGTCGGCGTCGTCCACCGACTTCGCGGCCCGGGCGCCCATCGCTGCCTTCACCGCCGGGTGAACGTCGCCGCGCTCCTGCGCCTCGACGTAGCCGACTACGCTGTTCTTGGCGTCGTCGATGGTCTTCTCGACCATCACCGCCGCGTACATGGGGTTCACCCGCGCCCGCAGCGGCCGCAATAGCGTGCGGTACGCCGCGAAGCCGACGCCGCCCAGGAACGCCAGCAGCGACAGCTGCCGCAGCCACTCGGGGAGCACGAAGTAGCGGTCGAGGAGCATCATCCCCGCGGCGTAGCCGAGGACGAGGCCGGCGACGAGGAGGCCGCCGAGGGCGAGGTCGTGGCCGCGGATGCGGCTCGTCGCTTCCGCAAGCTGCTCGTCCACCCGGGCGGCGAACGCCGGGGCGGGGTCGGGCTTCTCGATCACCGTGGCCATGCCGGATCTCCGCGGCGGAACGGACGCCCCCATTCTAGCCGACCCGCCGGGCCGGTGCGACGGCGGGGGCAACCCGTTACCCGGCGTTACGTTCCGGCCTCACCCCGCGTTGGCGGCGCGGCCGGATTCGGGGCGGAAACCCCGGCCGCGTGGGGTACAATGCCCGGACGTACTGGTCCGCGGGGTGGCGCCATGTTGCTCGGGCAGCAGATCGGCCCGTTCACGATCGAGCGGGAGCTCGGCAGCGGCGCCATGGGCACCGTGTACATGGCCCGGTTCCAGAAGGGCGACGACAAGGTCCGGCAGGTCGCCCTCAAGGTCGTCGCCCTCGGCCTCCTCGGCAACGAGGGGGCGATGGCCCGGTTCGAGCGCGAGTCGAACATCCTCAAGCAGCTGCGCCACCCGCACATCGTCCGCCTGCTCGCCACCGGGACGTACAAGAAGACGCCGTTCATCGCCATGGAGTTCGTGGACGGCGAGGCGCTCGACCGCGTCCTGTCGCGCCGCGGCCGGCTCGGGTGGGAGGAGGTCGCCGCCTACGGCAAGCACCTCTGCCTGGCCCTCCAGCACGCCCACGAGAAGGGGATCATCCACCGCGACCTGAAGCCGTCGAACCTGATGGTGACGCGGGACGGCGTGCTGAAGCTGACCGACTTCGGCATCGCCAAGGACCAGGACGCGACCGCGATGACCGGCATGAACAGCACCATCGGCACGGCCGCGTACATGTCGCCGGAGCAGTGCAAGGGCGACCGCAACCTCACCGCCAAGTCGGACCTGTACTCGCTCGGCATCGTCTTTTTCGAGCTCCTGACCGGCCGCAAGCCGTTCACCGCCGACACCACCGTGGACATGTTCCTGAAGCACGTCCACGAGAAGCCGCCGCGGGTCGGCAAGCTGCTGCAAGACCTGCCGCCGAAGTTCGAGGCGCTGATCCTGCAGCTGTTGGAAAAGGACAAGGACGACCGGCCGGTCGACGCCGCCTGGGTCGAGCGGATGCTGGGCGAGATCGAGGAGGACGCCATCGCGCGGAAGAGCGCCGGCCTGGAGGCCGCGAACGCCCGCAAGGTGGACCGGCCGCGCGGCGGCGAGGGCGCCCCGATTACGGAGGAGGACCGCGAGGCCGCCCGCGCCCTGAAGGGGACGAAGAAGAAGAAAAAGAAGGCGAAGGCCGTCCCGCTCCTGCAGCAGAAGTGGCTGCACGCGGTCGCCATCCTCGCGGCCCTCGGCGGGCTCGGCACCGCGGCGTACTTCCTGCTGCGGTCGCCGCCCGCGGACGTGCTCTACGCCCCGGTCGAGCGGATGGCGGCGCAGAAGGGGCGCGGCGACGTGACGCCCGAGGCCCGCATCGAGGCCGCGACCGCGTACCTGAAGGCGCATGGCGGTACCCCCGGCGAGCGGACCGACACCGCGGCGGCGCAGTTCCGACTCGGCAACGTCGAGAAGCGCGAGGGCGTGCTGGCGAACCGCTACCGCAAGGCGAACCTCCGCGAGATTCCCGGCGACGGCGACGACACCGTGGCCTACGCCGCGACGATGGGCGCGATTCGGGCCGAGAAGGACGGGCAGCTCTCGGTCGCGGCCGAGTACTGGCGGAAGGTGCAAGGCTGCTTCCCGACGGAGGCAAAGCTGCCGTACACGTTCGACGACGATCAACTGCACAAGGCCCGCTGGGGCTGGGTGGCCGACAAGCGGCTCAAGGACATCGACGCCAGCCGGGCGCTGCTGACGACCCTCCAGAAGAAGATCGCCGAGGCGCGCCGCTTCGAGCTGCCGACGACGTTCGACAAGGACGGCCTCGAGTCGCAGGCCGTGCGGGCGCTGCGGCTCGAGGCGTTCGGCGACAAGGACCGGGCGGCCCGGTGGTGGGATTCGGTCATCGTCCTGGCCGAGAAGGAGGCGGACCTGAACGTGTGGGTGCTCCTCGCGTCCGAGCGCCGGGCGGCCATCCCGAAGGCCGCCGCGGACAGCCTCTCCGAGCGGCAGAAGCTGGTCGCGTCCAAGATGACGGAGTTGGGGCAGGCCGAGGCTGAGGCGCGGGGGAGCACCGAGAAGGTGAAGTGGGTCGCGGTGCGGTCGCAGGCCCGCGAACTGGTCGAGCTGTACGACGACGAGGTGGACCCGACGGTCATCGCGGTTCGGAACCGAGCCCGTGACATGCTCGCGGCCGCCGAGGGGAAGTAATGAACCGGTCGAAAAGTGCGGCGGCCCACGCCCGGGCGCAGATGGTCATTCCCGGGGGCGTCAACAGTCCGGCCCGGGCGTTCGGCGGCGTCGGCGGCAGCCCGATCACCATCGCCCGCGGCCGCGGGGCGTACCTCACCGACGTCGACGGCAACCGGTACATCGACTACTTCGCCGGGATGGGTCCGATGCTGCTGGGCCACCGGCCCGCCGCGG
>DASPHQ010000025.1:0-8344 GCA_035629595.1 Urbifossiella sp.
CGTCACGCCCGGCAAGCGGCGCGACGAGGTCGTGGACGTGTACGAGAAGGTGAAGGCGTCCGTCGTCAACATCCACTCCGAGCGCACCGTCACCGCCCCGGCCGACGACCCGTTCAGCCGCGCGCCGGTGCGGCCGCAGCAGGTCAACGGCATGGGGACCGGCATCGTCCTCGACCCGCGCGGGTACGTCCTCACCAACTTCCACGTCATCGACGACGTGTCCGCCCTGCGGGTCCGCCTCCACGACGGCACCGGCTACCCGGCCCGCGTCGTCGGCACCGACAAGGACGCCGACCTGGCGCTGGTGAAGATCGACCCGGCCCGGCCGTTGCCAGTGCTGACGCCGGGCACGGCCGCGGACCTGATGGTCGGCGAACCGGTCATCGCCATCGGCAACGCCTTCGGGTACGAGCACACGGTCACGCAGGGCCGCGTGTCGTTCAAGGGCCGCGACGTGTCGCTGAACAAGGACACCGGCTACAAGAACCTCATCCAGACGAGCGCCCCCATCAACCCCGGCAACAGCGGCGGCCCGCTCCTCAACGTGCTCGGCGAGCTGGTCGGCGTGAACGTCGCCATCCGCGCCGGCGCCCAGAACATCGGCTTCGCCCTCCCCGTCGATTTCGTCGTCGGCCGGGCGGCGAGCATGCTGGCGGTCCGCCGCGGCGGCGTACGGCACGGGCTCACCGTCCGCAGCGACGTGACCCGCGACACCACCGAGGGGCCTGTCCGCCGGAGCGTGTCGGTCGACACCGTGGAGCCGGGCTCGGCGGCGGCCGCGGCGGGGTTCAAGGCGGGCGACGTGATCGACCGCGTGGACGACGTGCCGGTCCTCAGCGCCATCGACCTGGAGCGCGGCCTGCTCGACAAGCCGGCGGGGAAGCTGGCCGTGCGCGTCACACGCGGCGGGGCCGCAGTCGAGCCGCTGGAACTGGCCCTGGAGCCGGCCACGAAGGTGACGGCGAACCCGGCCGAGGTGGCGTGGAAGCGCCTCGGCATCAAGCTGAACCCGGTCGCCGCTGACGCCGTGGCGAAGGCCAACCCCCTCCTCCGCGGCGGGCTGCTGGTGACAGAGGTTTTCCCCGGCGGCGTCGCGGGCGCGGCCGGCGTGCAGCGCGGCGACATCCTGGTCGGCCTGCACCAGTGGGAGACACTGCGGATGGACGACGTGTCGTTCGTGCTGTCGCACCGCGACTACGCCACGTTCCTGCCGCTGAAGTTCTTCCTGGCCCGCGACGGCAAGCTCCGCGACGGGTTCTTCAGCGGCTCGCCGTGACGCGGGACTGAAGCGGCGGGCGGGGCGGCGTCAGCCCGCCGGTGCGATCCCACATGCTACTGGGGTCGCACCGGCGGGCTGACGTCGCTTCAGTCATCCAGTTCGAGCCCGCCGCGGAAGCGCCGGCGGAGCGCCGCCCGCAACTCGGGCGTGAGCGGAACGTGGTACGTCAGCGACAACTCCCGCAGGCCGGGGAGAGTCGCCGGGTCGGCCAGCGCCCGCAGCGTGTCGTCGGAGATGCCGGGGCCGTTCAGGCCGAGCCGCCGCAGTCCGGACAGGTGCGGCGAGCCCAGGAGCGCCCGGGCGCCGGCGTCACCGAGTCGTCCGCCGGTCAATTCCAGGGTCCGCAGCCGCGCGACGTGTGGGTTCGCCGCCAGCCGGGCCGCCGAGTCCGGCGTACCGTCCATCAGGAACACACTGAACTTGTCGAGCGTGGCGAACCGGTCGCTGGACACCAGCGGGGCGAGGTCCGCCTCCGCGACGTGGACCGGCATCAGGTCCAGGACCGTCAGCGCCGGCCAACGGGCGCGGTCAAACAGGGCGGCGACGCCGGGGCCGACCAGGTTCCGGTCGCCCTGGAGGCGGAAGTGGGTGAGCCGTCGGGCCAGCGAGCTCGCGGTCAAGGTAAGGAGGCCGTCGTCGCCGAGCGCGTGCCCGGCGAGGCACAGCGTCGTGAGCGAATCGTACCCGCCCGCGGCGAACGCCGCCGCGACCTCCCGGCCGCGGTCGGCCGGCGGCCACGCGAACGGCCGCTGGTCGACCGACACGTGTCGGAGCCCGCGCGCGAAGCCGGCGCCGCGGAAGCGGGTCAGGCCGTCGGGGGTGACCTCCACCCGTTCGAGGGTGAGGCGGTGGAGGTCGCGGAACGCCGGGGCCGTCGTCAGCAGGGCGAGAGCCGCGTCGGTCAGGCCGGCGTGCGTCGCCAGGAACGTGCGGAGGGGCGTCACCCGCGGGACGGCGGCGAGCGCCGCCACCGTCGCGTCCCCGGCGCCGGCCGGGAACCCGTCGCCGTCCGCCCGGCCGTTGACGCAGACCGAGCCGACGAGCCCCAGCCCCGGGTGTGCGGCCGCCGCGGTCACCCGGGCCGGCGGCCCGGCGAGCGTCACCCCGTCGACGTGCTCCCACCGGAGGAACCCGTCCGCGACGGCGGCGAAGTCGAACTCGTGGGTGAGGACCGGCAGGTCGGCGACGAAGCCGCGGGAGAAGGTCAGCTCCTCGGGCTCCGGCCAGCCGAGGTCGGCGAGGGCGGCGAGCCAGTCGCGGCCGTGGTCCGCCTGGAGGTCGGCGGCCTGGCGCTGCGCCGCGGCCCGGCGCGGGTCGGCCTCCGGGAGTCGCTCGGCGTCGCACTGGAGGCGGATGAACCGCGCCCGCGCCCGGTCCGCGGGGCCGCGGGCGTGGTCGTCCAGCCAGTCGGCGTAGACGAGCCGCGGGGTGTCGTCGTCCGGGTTGTCGCGGATCGCCCTCATCAGGGCTTCGCGGTTGGTCACGTCGGCCCCTGCGTGGAGGCGGGTTTCGTAGGATTGTAGCGTCCGGGCGCGGGTGGAGGACGCGATGGAAGTCGTGATGATCGGTGTTGCGGGCGTGGTCGTTGTGGTGCTCGTGTTTCTCCTCGGGGTGCGCGCCTCGACGGCGGAGTTCGAGGACCGGTTCCCGCCCATCTCGGACGATGAGTTCGTCGCCCGTTGCACTCCGGGGACGAGCCGGCACGTCGCGCTGACGGTGCGGCGGATCGTCGCCGAGCATTTGGCGGTCGAGTACGACCGGGTTCACCCATCGATGCGGTGGATCGAGGACCTCGGCGCGGACTGAGCCGAGCCCCCCGCTACTCCCCCTTCACCGGTACGCTGATAACCAGCCCCGCGAACCGCGGCGTCTTGTCCGGTGTGGTGAGGGACCGGGTGTGGCAGCTGACGCACCCGTTCCCGAGCGGGATTGCCCCGGCCCGCCGGTAGACGCCGTCCTCAAGCTGCTCGTACGCGTCCTTCCCAGCCGCGATCGCGGCCGCAGCCCGCTTCTCGAAGGCCGTCTTCGGCTCGTGGTCGACCGTCATCGCCGGCGTGTTCACCGCGATCCACTTCGCCTCCACCCCGGTCCTACGGCCGACCTGCGCGAACACGTCCTCCAGCGCGCGGGCCGGCAGCACCGCCCGGTCGCGGCGGAAGAAGTGGTGGTGCATGGAGTCGAGTGTCGCCGCGTAGACCTCGTGCATGAGCTTCGCCCGGTCGCGGGCCTGCGCCACCGACACCCGGCGGTCGCCGCCCGGTTCGTCGGCCTGGGTCGGGGTGACGGCCAGCGCGAGGGGAAGCACGAACAACCCGGCCGCGAGGCCAGGGCGGAGAGCGGATCGCATGGGGAAGTGCCCCGGGCGGGTCGTCGGGCGGACACCGAGCAGCATAGCCCGATGAAACCGGATGTCAAAGTCCACTTTTGTGGATGGCGGCAGCGATTGTCAGGCGGGCGGCGCCCGCGATACAAGGCGGGAGTTGGTTGAACGTCGCCCCGGCGTGCGGTAGGCTATTCCGAGAATCCGAGCCGACCAATGACCAGCCGGAAGTCGGGCCGAACGGGATTCGCGCCGCGGGTCAAGAACGACCCCGGCGGTGCGAATCACCGGTGAACTTCACCCCGGGAGGGCGAACGGTGGAAGCACTGAAACACGTGCTCGACAAATACGGGTACTGGCCGTTCTTGTTCGCGGCCGTGGTCCTGTTGACGGTGCCCGCGATCGTCATCCACTACGCCACGAAGAGCCCCACCGGCCCGGCGGGCGGGCAGACCGCCACCGCCGGCACCCCGGCGGACGGCACCGCGCCGGGGACCGGCCCGCAGGTGAAATCGGGACCCGGCTCCGTTACCCCGCCGGTCGGCTCCGCCCCGCCCGTGGTTCGTGCCCCGAACCCGGTCCTCCGGGTCGTCCAGTACGACCAGACCCTCGCAACGAAAGTGAACGGGTTCCGCGGGGGCGCAATCGGCCAGAACCCGTGCGAGATGGTGCTGGAAAAGGTGGAGGTATTCGAGACCAAGCTGAAGTGGCACGTGACCTACAAGAGCTCGGCCCCGAAGTTCGACCACGTCGTATGGTGGGGCTACTCGGTAGACGACCGCGGGAACAAGCTCCCGGTCACCGCGGTCAGCGCGGGCAACCCGGGCGAGGCCTGGATCCCGTTGGAACCCGGCGTGCTGTCGAGGCAGTGGTTCGAGACAGCGCGACCGGTACCCGAGGCGAAGCGGCTCACCCACCACCTGAGCCAGTACGCCTACCCGACCACCAGCGACTCGTTCCTCGCCCGGATCGAGACGGCCGTCCCGTGACCGGGCCGCGGGGTGGGGACTATCCCGTCCGCCCGTCCTGCTCGGCGGCGACGGGGTGGAGGAACGCCGCCGCGGTGCGGATGCGCTTCCGGGCCGCCTCGGTGCGGCCGCGGGTCACGTCGCCGACGAGCCGGCGCGTCTCGGCGTGGCAGCGGGCCGCGTCGCGGTCTCCGCGCACCGCTGCCCACACCTGTCGCACACCGGCCTCAGCCCATACCAGCCACGACAGCGCCCCCGCCTGCCAGCCCGGCCAGTGCTTGCGGGCGTACGTAAGTAGCGCGTGCCGCGTCATCAGCCGCAGCGGCGGCGGCACCCGGCGGGCGTGCAGCGGCCAGTGGTGCGTCACTTCGAGCCGCGGGTCGTACCACACGCCCCACCCGGCGTCCGCGGCCCGGCGGCAGAAGTCCACGTCCTCGTAGTACAGGAAGAAGGTTTCATCCAGCCCGCCGAGCTGCTCGAAGCAGTCGCGGCGGACCAACAGGCAGCCGCCGGTCACCCACTGCACCGCGGTGCGGTCGGCGGCCGCGAGGTGCCGGCACTTCCGCCGCGACCGCGGCCGGATCATGCCGCCGACGGTGGTCCCGAGTGTCGGGAACGGCCCCGCCGACGCCTGCCCGGTGCCATCCGGGTTCATCAGCCGGAAGCCGACGACGCCGGCCCGCGGGTCGGTCGCCGGCAGCCGCCGCACCGCCGCCAGCACCTCGTCGAGGAAGCCGTCGGGCACGGTCACGTCGGGGTTCAGCAGCAGCAGCCAGCGGCCGCGGCCGACGCGGCAGCCGCGGTTCACCGCACGGGCGAACCCGTGGTTGCGGCCGAACCGGCGGACGGTGACGCCCTCCAGCGCCGTCAGCCGGCGCACGACTGGGTGGAACGGCGAGTGGTTATCGACGATGACCACGTCGGCAGTGCCGGTGCGGGAGGCGACGGAGTGGCGGAGCTGGGTGACGAGCCGGGCGGTGTTGCGCCACTGGCAGAAGTTGACGACGACGACGGACAGTTCGGGGGTGCGGGGCGGGGCGGACCGGGACGGGCGGCGGGTCCGGGCCGGGACGGGGGCGGGAACCGCGGCCGGCGGCGTGGTGGGCGGCGTGGGACCGCCGGGCGGGACTGCCAGGGCCATTCCGGTATCCTTCCCGGTGCGTGCGGAACGCGTCCGTCCGTGGACCGCGGATTCTAGGCACAACAATTCCGCGCCTGCAACCGCAACTCGGCCCCGCTACTTCTTCCCCTCCCAGCGGCGCGGCTTGCCCTTGCCGCGCTTCTTCTTCTCCGGCAGGCTCGGCGGCACCACCTTCCCGCCCAGCACGCTCGGCGGCGCCCCGTCGCCGTACTTCTTCTTCAGCTCCGCCTCCAACTTCACCACCTGGTCGCGCAGCTGCTGGGCGCGCTCGAAGTCCAGCCCCTTCGCCGCCTCCAGCATCTCGGCGTACAGCGACTGCACGTACTCGATCGTCACGTAGTCGGCTTCCGCCGCCGCGGTCACGCCCGTTGCCGCCTCGGTCGCCATCTTGTGCGCCTCGATCTCGTCCTCGATCGAGTTGCGGATCGCCGTCACCACCGACCGCGGGGTGATGCCGTGCGCGGCGTTGTACGCCAGTTGCACGTCGCGCCGCCGGTTCGTCTCGCCGATCGCCCGCGCCATGCTGTCGGTCACGTTGTCGGCGTACAGGATCACCTCGGCGTTCACGTTGCGGGCGGCCCGGCCGATCGTCTGAATCAGCGACGTTTCCGACCGAAGAAAACCCTCCTTGTCGGCGTCGAGGATGGCCACCAGCGACACCTCCGGCAGGTCCAACCCCTCGCGCAACAGGTTCACGCCGACGAGCACGTCGAACTTCCCCTCGCGCAGCTCGCGCAGCACCTGGATGCGCTCGATGGCGTCGAGCTCGCTGTGGAGCCACGCGCAGCGCATGCCGGCGTCGCGGAAGAACGTCGTCAGGTCTTCGGCCATGCGCTTCGTGAGCGTCGTCACCAGCGTCCGTTCGCTCTTGGCGGCGCGGGCCAGAATCTCGGCCTTCAGGTCCGGCACCTGCCCGCGCGCCGGCTTGACGTGGACCACCGGGTCCACGAGCCCCGTCGGCCGGATCACCTGCTCGACCACCTCGCCGCCGACGCGATCCAGCTCGTAGGCGGCCGGCGTCGCCGACAGGCACAGGCACTGCTTCAGCCGGCCCTCGAACTCGGGGAACTTGAGCGGCCGGTTGTCCAGCGCGCTCGGCAGGCGGAAGCCGTGCTCGACGAGTGTCGTCTTGCGGGCGAAGTCGCCGTGGAACATGCCGCGGACCTGCGGCAGGCTCACGTGGCTCTCGTCTACCACGACGAGAAAGTCCTCGGGGAAGAAGTCGATGAGCGTGTACGGCGGCTCGCCGGGGGCGCGGCCGCTGAACCACCGGGCGTAGTTCTCGACGCCCGAGCAGTAGCCGACTTCGCGCAGCATGTCGAGGTCGTACCGGCAGCGCGCCTTCAGCCGCTCGTACTCCAGCAGCTTCCCCTCGGTCTTGAACTGCTCCAGCCGGGCGGTCAGCTCGGCCTCGATGCCGACGATGGCGTCCTTCACCCGCTCCTCGGGCGTCACGAAGTGTTTGGCCGGGTAGACGTACAGCTCCTCCAGCGTCTTGATCGTCTCGCCGCTGACGGGGTGGATGACGGAGAGCGCGTCCACCTCGTCGCCGAACAGCTCCATGCGGTACGCCACTTCTTCGGACGCCGGCCAGATGTCGATGGTGTCGCCACGGACGCGGACCTTGCCGCGCTCGAAGGCGATGTCGTTCCGCTGGTACTGGATGTCCACGAGGCGCAACAGTAGGTTCTCGCGGTCGATGACCTCGCCCTTCGTCAGGTGAACCATCATCCGCTTGTAGTCGGTCGGCGAGCCGAGGCCGTAAATGCACGACACCGACGCCACGATGATGACGTCCTCGCGGGACACGAGCGCGGACGTGGCGGCGAGGCGGAGGCGGTCGATGTTCTCGTTGATGGAGCTGTCTTTTTCGATGTAGATGTCGCGCTGCGGGATGTACGCCTCGGGCTGGTAGTAGTCGTAGTAGCTGACGAAGTACTGCACCGCGTTGTGCGGGAAGAAGCCCTTGAACTCCTTGTACAGCTGCGCCGCGAGCGTCTTGTTGTGGGCGAGGACGAGCGTCGGCTTCTTGAGCGCGGCGATGACGTTGCTGGCGGTGAACGTCTTGCCGGTGCCGGTGGCGCCGAGGAGCACCTGGAAGCTCTTGCCGCGCTCGAACCCGGCGACGAGCTGCTCGATGGCCTTCGGCTGGTCGCCGGCCGGGCCGTAGTCGCTGACGAGCTGGAAGTTGGCGGCCATGAGCAGTTTCCCGGCGAGCCGGGGGACGTGAGTCCCCGGGTGGAGGGTGATCGGGTAAATTGTAAGCGGGCCGCACCGCACCGTGGGA
Source organism: Urbifossiella sp. (assembly GCA_035629595.1). Classification (GTDB taxonomy): domain Bacteria; phylum Planctomycetota; class Planctomycetia; order Gemmatales; family Gemmataceae; genus Urbifossiella. The sequence continues at coordinate 7,996 of DASPHQ010000025.1, forward strand.
TGTCGGATGCCGATGCACGACTGGACGAAGGTGGACGCGGGGACTTACCACATGATGCACGGGGCGTGGCTGTACGCCATCGCCGATGTGCTCAACACCGGACTCCTGCCGCCGGCGTACTACGCCATGACCGAGCGCCGGGTGGCGGGGCTGGAGGCGGACGTCCTCACCCTACGGGCGGGCGGGCCGCCGGCCGCCCCGGCCGCCGGCGGGCCCGCCGAGCCGGCGGTGGCCGTACTCGAACGTGCGGACAAGTCGGCCCGGCCGGCCGACCGCCGGGTCGTCGTCCGGCAGGCCGACGGGCACGACGCGGTGGCGGTGATCAAACTCGTCTCCCCGGGTAACACTA
>DASPHQ010000026.1:0-7938 GCA_035629595.1 Urbifossiella sp.
GCGCCCGGAAGCACGGCGGGCTGACGCCGCGCCGCTCGCCGGGAGAACGACATGGAACAAACCCCGCCCGTGGTCACCGTCCGGTTCAACCGGTTCCTGCCGTACTGGGCGGTGTTCCAGACCGACATGCGGCAGACGCTCCGCGGCTGGACGTACCGGCTGTGGCTGCTCGTCACCGTCCTCGCGGCGGCCGGCTTCCTCCTGTACCGCGTCGGCGTCCACAACGAGGCCGGCATCGTCCGCTCGGCCGCCGCCCAGTCCGGCGACCTGTTCCGCCTCGTCGTCGTCGGCAGCCTGGCGCTGGTGGTGGTGCTGGCGGTGTCGGCCGTCGGCGCCGAGCGCGGCACCGTCGCCGACTCGGTGCTCAGCCGCGGCATCAGCCGGCACCAGTACTTCCTGGCGAAGTGGCACGCGCGGCTGGTCGTGGTGGTGAGTACGTTCGCGGCGCTGGGCGTGGCCGTGCTGATTGCCAGCTACTTCCTCTTCAAATCGGACGCCGAGAGCGACCTGACGGCGGCCGGCGGGCTGACGGCGGTGGCGGTGGTGGCCGCGGCGCTGGCGGTGATCGTGTCGTGGGGCGTGACGATCGGGGCGCTGACGAACGGCACGGTGCTGGGGATCACGGTGTTCTGGGTGGTGCTGTACGGGGCGGGGTTCGCGCTGTCGTGGATGCCCGAGCCGTGGCCGAGCCCGGACCGCTACCTGGACCGCCTGCGGTTCGTGCTGAGGGGCGAGTACCAGTCGGCGGGGCTGTCAAACCTGATGCTCGGCGCCGCGGCGCTGAGCGCGCTGGCGGCGACGGTGGGCGTGGTCGGGTTCTCCCGGCGCGACGTGTAAGGGGGTGCGACATGGACGAGGTGAACGAGCTGGCGGCGCGGATCGTGAAGCTGCCCGACGACGCCCAATACGCGCTGGCGTGGCGGGTGCTGAAGGGGCTCGGGTACCAGACGCCGGAGGAGCAGGCCGCGCGGCAGGCCAAGTGGGAGGCCGAGGCGCGGGCCGAAATCGACGCCATCCTGGCGTGGGAGGGGGCGAACGGCGTGCGGCCGGGGGGCTACCGTGCTGCGGGGTGAAGTCTACGAGGTCGATTTCGGACCCGGTGTGGGGCGGGAACCGTCCGGGCCTCACCCCGCCGTGATCGTGTCGAACGACACGCTCAACGTCGCACCCTTCGCGCTCATCGTTGTACCCGGGATACTGACCACCTCGGCGGCCACGCACCGCTGGATCGGGGTCGAGGTAACCGCCGCCGAGAGCGGCCTCGCGGCCGACACGACCTTCCTCTGCTACCGGATCAGCAGCGTCGACCCGTCGCGGGTGAAGCCCGGGCCGCTCGCCACGCTCCCGGCTGCCCGGATGGCCGACATCGACCACATCCTCTTGAGCCTACTCGGCCTCAACACGCCGCCTTCGCCGCCCCCGCCACCCGGCCGACGTACCGCCCCACGTCCGTAACCCACCACTCGCTCCCACCCGTAGCGGCGGTTATGCTTGCGCCCATCCGTCCCCGAGGCGCCCGCCATGACCCGCCGCGAACTCCTCTGCGTCCCCGCCGCCCTCGCCGTGCCCGCCGGCGCCGCCGCGCAGGAGCCGACGCCCGACGATCGCATCCACGCCTACCTCGCCGCCCGCGTCGCCGAGATCAGCCGCAACGAACTCGACGGCGCCGCCACGAAGGACGCCTGGCTCGCCAAGCGCCCCGAGCTCCGCCGCCGCTTCCTCGACATGCTCGGCCTCGACCCCGCGCTGCCGCGCACCGACCTGAAGGCCGCCGTCACCGGCACCGTCGAGCGCGGCGCCGTCGCCGTCGAGCTGGTTCACTTCCAGAGCAAGCCGGGCCTGTACGTCACCGGCAACCTGTACCGGCCGGCGAACGCCGCCGGCCGCAAGCCGGCGATCCTGTACGTGTGCGGCCACTCCGGCCGCGGCCGCGACGGGAACAAGACGGCGTTCCAGGACCACGGCATGTGGTTCGCCTCGAACGGCTACGTCTGCCTCGTCGTGGACACGCTCCAGCTCGGCGAGGTGGCGGGCAAGCACCACGGCACCTACAACCTCGACCGCTTCTGGTGGCACTCCCGCGGCTACACCCCCGCCGGCGTCGAGTGCTGGAACGGCATCCGCGCCATCGACTACCTCGTGAGCCGCCCCGACGTGGACGCCGACAAGATCGGCGTGACCGGCATCAGCGGCGGCGGGGCGACGACGGTGTGGGTCGCGGCCGCGGACGAGCGGGTGAAGGTGGCGGTGCCCGTGTCCGGGATGAGCGACCTGCAGAGCTACGTGACGAACCGCGTCGTCAACGGCCACTGCGACTGCATGTTCGCGTACAACCTGCACCGCTGGGAGTGGACGACGATCCTGGCGCTGTTCGCCCCGAAGCCGCTGCTGTTCGCCAACTCGGACAACGACGCCATCTTCCCGATGGACGGCAACCGCCGCATCGTCGCCCGGCTGCGGAAGTGCTACGACCTACTCGGCGCCGCGGGGAACGTGGACGAGTACGTGTCGAGGGGCGGCCACGACTACCGGCCGGACCTGCGGCAGGCGATCTTCCAGTTCTTCGAGACGCACCTGAAGCGGACCGACCGCCGCGTCACCGACGAGCTGTTCGACGCGCTCCCTGGCGCCCGGCTGCGCGTGTTCCCGACCGACGCCGACGTGCCGCGGGACGCGATCAACGCGACCGTGGACGAGGTGTTCGTGCGCGAGGCGCCGCGGACCACGCCCGAAGACCTGGGCTCGTTCCGGGTGTGGAAGCGGGTCGTGCTGGGCCACCTCCGCGAGCGTTGGGTGCCGCAGCTGGCGACGCCGGTGCCGCCGGCCCGGCTGGCGTTCGGCGCCGACGACGCCCCCGGCACCCGCCGCGAGGCCGCGACGGAGCCGGGGCTGGTCGTGTCGGGCCTAATGCTGGCGGTGAACAGCGCCGGCACCGGGAGGATGCTGGCGGTCGTGAACCCCGGCGAGGACGCGATCGCGCTGATGAAGGCCCTGCCGCAGGGGAACGACCCGCGGCAGCTGATCGCCGTGTTCCCGCGCGGCGTCGGCCCGACGGCGTGGACGCGGCGGAACCCGCCGAACACGGTGGAGCGGTCGCTGGCGCTGCTCGGCGACACGGCCGACGCCGGCCGCATCCGCGACGTGGCGATGGTGCTGGCGGGTCAGGCGGAGCGGGTGCGGCTCGTCGGCCGCGGCCCCGCGGGCGTGATCGCCGCCTACGCGGCGCTGCTGGTTCCCGAGAAGGTGAGCGAGGTGCTGATCCTGGACCCGCCGACGAGCCACCGCGCCGGCCCGCACCTGCTCGGGGTGATGCGCGCGTGGGACATCCCCGAGGTGCTCGGCGTGCTGGCCCCGGAGGTGGAGCTGCGACTGACCGGCGAGCGCGCCCGCGACCGGGCGTTCGACCACACCGCGGCGCTCTACCGCGCCGCCGGCGCGGAGGCGAAGCTGCGGCGCGAGTGACCGCGGCCAGTCGGGGGTATGACCGAGCGGAGGAGGAGCGGGGGTGCGTCCGTCCTATGGTTACAGTTGCTGCTGAAAGAAGTGCCGGGGCAGAAAACTGACGATGCCCCGTCGCCGAAGCCTCGATATAATCCCATGTTTAGCAGCAAGAGTGTCGCGGCTGAACAGGGCGAAACCGATGATCGCGGACTTGGCTACACTTCAAGCGGAACTTGCCAACGGCACCCTTCTTGAGCATCGCCACACCAACGTCGAACTCAAGGCAAGCTGGCAGCAAGATGTTGGCAAGAAGATCAGCGCCAACGCAAACAAGCCCGGCCCGGAGCCCACTTGGGTGGTGATTGGGGTTGACACGAACGGGAAAGTCACGGGTAAAGACGAGACGTGGCTTCGGAAGACCGAGGAAGAGGTCTCGGGGCACCTCAACCAGTACCTTGACCCGCTCCAGACGTGCGGGCGCATCGAGACTTTCAAAGCCTCGTCAGGATGGGTGTTGGTCATCCCCATCAAGAGCCCAGGGGCCGTGGTCTACTGGAATCACTCGGCTTACAAGTCGGCGGGAACGACAATCGCAGTGATGGAACCCGACGAGATTATGGCAAAGACCGTGTCTTTGCCGGGTCTGCACGACTACTCGGCGCAACCATGCCCTCCTTGCGAGTACGACCACGGTCTCGTAAGCCAGTTCGCTAAGTTGGTCGAAGGGATTCGGCCGGAGTCGCACTTCGCTGGTTTGAGCAACCTCGGCACATGCGACGCGATTCTTGACCGGCTCAAAATCCGCGATCGTAACGTTGCCCGCATCCTCTTCGGGGACTGCTCGTGTCGCGTCGTTTATTACGACGCCAAAGGCGAACCCGCCAAACAGGACCGAATCAGAGGGTTGTTCCGTGTCCTGACACCGGAGTTTCAAGGCACGATCCAGGAATGGACCGCCCAACAAGTCGGTCAGTCGGGCAAGCCGTACCCAGAATAGGCCATTCAGGAGGCTTTCGCCAACGCCGTCGCTCACGCCGCATACTTTGAACAAGAAGGCGACTTAATAATCGAATTATATACCGATCACTTAACCATTAGCAACCTGTGCCTCAAGGAGTCCGTGTTCTTCGCCAACAAGTGGTTCTCTCGCAGCCACAAGACCGTGAACCGGCTTCTGATGGAAACGTTGAGAGTCGCGCGCCTTGTGGACGAGCTGGGGCGGGGGAAGAATGTTATCTTCCGCGAGTCAATCTTCGCCGGGAAGCGTCCTCCCCAAGCGATGACTGAGCGGGCGGGTCACTACTCTCGGTGGAAGTTGGTGCTCTATGACGGCACGAGGGATGATCGCCAACTTCGACTGCTGGAGCGGTTGCGGGACCACTACGGCAACGACGAGCACAAGGCGTTGATAGCCAACGCACTTGTGTTGTGGCGCAGTCAATCCGTATCGACGATCAAGGGCTACGTCGATGACGAGTCGTTCCCTGTCTTCCAGGAAGTTCTGGAGGATGCAAACGGACCGGTCTTCTTCTACGAAGGCGCCGACGAGATTATCCCGAGTCGATGGATCAATGTCCTACTACGGGACGGTAAGGACTCGAAACAACTTAGCGAGGCCGAAGAGTTTCACTTGTATGACGTTCTTTACCACATACACGCCAACTTTCACCAGGGAATCGTTACCACGGACGACGTGCGGAAGATGGCGAGGTTCGGAAAGACCAGTTCCGAAAACGCTCTGCTGTCTAAGCTCTTCCGAAAGTGGGCCGCCGAGGGCAAGGTAGAGAAGATCAAGAGCGGGAGATATCGCTTCCTGAAGGACAACACCCCGCGGAAGACCGCAAGTTTGTGGGAGAAATTGAAGGGTGAGGTTGTGATTAATCCACCGCGTAGCGAGCGAGTCGTCCCCCCGAGCGGGACGACCCCGCAACCTGCCGCGAGGCCGCCTGGGACGACCTGACGAGCGAGTGACAGTTGCGCCACCTGGAACGGTAGGACTGTACGCGGCGCCTCCACCGGCCAGTCCTGCCATTACACCGGCTCAATCCCCAACTCGATGATCGACTGGTAGTTACCAATCTACGGCCCCGTCACAGCCGCAGCGGTCCGAGCTCGGGCAGGTCGGGGAGCGAGCTCTGCCGCGGCCGCGGCAGCGAAAACCGATACGGGTCCGACTTCGTCCCCTCCCCGGTCCGCACCGCCAGCCCGGCCGCCGCGGCGCGGCGGAGCCAGTCGTACAGCAGCGACGGCGACGGTGCCGCCTCGTCCGCCGGCCAGTCGGCCAGGAGTTCCCGGTGGGTCGCCGGCGCCCTACGGCCGGCCAGGAGCGCCCGCACGGCCTCCCAGTTCTCCCGGAACCGGCTCTCCGGGTCGTCGGGCACGACGCGGAACTCGGCCGTCGCCGGCACCCACTCGTACACCACGTCGGCCGGCGCCGCCCGCCGCGACCGCGCCGTCAGCCGCAACCGGTTCCCCGCCCGGCCGCGGCCGACGTGGTGCAGTTCCAGGATCACGTCCACGGACCCGAGCAGCGCCCCGCCGCCCCGGGCCGTGCTCCCCTCCTCCGACTTCTCCCGCCGCGGGTGGTGAAGCACCAGCACGGCCGTGCCGCCCGCCGCCACCCGCCGCAGCGGGCCGAGGAAGTCGAGCAGGGTGCCGGGGTCGGCGTCGCTGCGGCCGGGGAGGAACCAGGACAGCGGGTCCACCACCAGCAGGTCCACCGCCCCCTCGGCCCGCATCCCCTCGACCCACGCGAGGAGGTCGCCCCACTCGCCCGGCGTCGGCCGCCCCGGGAACGGTCGCGACACCAGCCGGACGTGCGGCCCCGCCGGGATCGCCGCGCGGCGGTCCTCCCAGTGGTCGTCCGACTCCTCCGACACCACCACCGCCGTCCCCGCGACGCACGGCCGGCCGAGGTACGACGCGCCCCCGCCGAGGGCGCGCAGGAGGCCGGCGAGGAGGGTGGTCTTGCCCGTTTTCCAGGTGCCGGTGAGGAGGGCCACGTCGCCGCGGGCGAGGTACCCGTCCCACACCCAGGCGCCCCCGGTCGGGCCGGCCGGGCGGGGAGCCGTCGAGGAGTCGGTACGCGAACGGGGCGGCGGGCATGGCGGTGTCACTCCAACAGTGATTCTTCCAGACGACTCAATGCTTCTGGGACTGGGTCCCCCCTTCCCCTGGAACCAAGTGTAGGTACTATACTGATGTACATTATAGGTCAGTTGGCGGGGCCGCGGGGCGGCCCGTAAGCTGTCCGGTGCCGCCCCGGAGGCCCCTGGATGCACAACTTCGTCCGCCCGACGCCGCTCACCGACCGCGTCTACGAGTACGCCCTCGGCGTCGGCCTGCGCGAGCCGGACGCCTTCCGCGCGCTCCGCGAGGAGACCGGCCGGCTGGCCGAGGGCGAGTGGCAGATCGCCCCCGAACAGGGGCCGCTGCTGGCGCTGCTGGTCAAACTGCTCGGGGCGAAGAAGTGCCTCGAAGTCGGCACGTTCACCGGCTACTCGGCGCTGTGGGTGGCGTCGGCGCTGCCGCCCGGCGGCACGGTCGTGTGCTGCGACGTGAACCCGACCTACGCCGAAATCGCCCGCCGCCACTGGGCCGCCGCCGGCTTCGCCGACCGCATCGAACTGCACCTCGCCCCCGCCCTCGACACCCTCGCCGGGCTGCGGGCCGTCGGCGCCGACGGCACGTTCGACTACGCCTTCGTGGACGCCGACAAGTCGAACTACGACGCCTACTACGAGGCGGCGCTGGCGCTGGTGCGGCCGGGCGGGCTGGTGGCGATCGACAACACGCTGTGGGACGGCAAGCCGGCCGACCCCGCGGTGACCGACGCCGACACCGCCGCGATCCGGGCACTGAACGCGAAGCTGCACGCCGACGCGCGGATCGACCTGTGCTTCCTCCCGTTCGCCGACGGGCTCACCCTCGGGCTCAAGCGGTGACACCACAGGACGCCTTCGCCGACGGCCGGCTCGCGGACGCCGTCGCGCTCCAGGAGGCCGCCGTCGCCGCGCGCCCGGACGACGCCGTAGCCCGACTGTTCCTCGTCGAGCTGCTCGCCTTCGCCGGCCGGCTCGACGACGCCGAATCGCACCTCGCCGCGATCCGCTCCGACGACCCCGCCTGGCGGGCGTCCGCCCGCGCCTTCCGCCGCCTGTTCCGCGCCGAGCGACAGCGGAGTGTCACCGTCCGCCGGCCGACGGTGCTGCCGGCGCCGCCCGCACACGCGAAGCGCCGCTGGCTCGCGGTGAAGCGGCTCCGCGACGGCGACCCGGCCGACGCCGTGCGCTGGACCGACCGGGCCGACGCCGCGACGCCCGACGTGGAAGGCTTCCTCGACGGCCAGGAGTTCGACGCGCTGCGCGACGCCGACGACCGCTTCGCGTCGGTGCTGGAGGCGGTCGTGAACGGGCGGTGGGTGTGGTTCCCGTGGGAGGCACTGCGGCGGGTGAGGCTGGAGTTGCCGCGGTACGCCCTCGACCGGCTGTACCGCCC